>CAVCTP010000092.1:0-5003 GCA_963605145.1 Tannerellaceae bacterium | reverse complement strand
TTTGGTGATATTCAAAACATAAAGAAAGGATGCAAGATTTCCCTTGCATCCTAATCATCGTATTTATTTTGTGAGTTAACGACGTTATATCCGTGTTCACATTTAATCTTCATAATGATAGAGAAGACATTATCAAACCTTTGCTTCTCAATCTTATTTTCAGGTTCATATAAATTAATCATGTCCCAAATATCGCTAACCGACATAACTAAATCATATTTTGTATTAGCGTTAAACTCTAGACCATTAGAAAAATACATCTTCTTAAATTTATCTACTGTATCATCACTTCTAGGGTTATCACCACACTCGGAATTAAGTATTTTAGTAACTCTATATAAGTGTTTTAAGCAGTCATCAACATCTGCATAATTTATTAGATTTAAACTATAATCCTTAGCACTTATACCACTAATTCCTTCTTCTAGTGTTCTAACTCTAGCATCAGGCTTTAAAGCACCAATTTGTTTTAGATCCTCAATATATCTTCTTAAACGCCTTGCCTTAGCTTCTTCATCAATCTTACATTCATCTACCTTTTCTATCATTTCATAAACATCAATAGACATGCAATCAATACCAGCACTAAGCATATAAACAATAAATGATTCTATTACTAATTTCTTTCTCATTACTTTTATTCTAACAATACTCCTTCAATCTTTCATATAATTAAATTAGAAGCAAAAAGATTAAACAATTAAAACACATTATAGTTCTAGTATTCATGCTCGTTTAGAAATGTCCGAACATGTATTAAGTGACCCTATAATGTAAATACACTTTAAAAAAATAATAAAAAAGAAAGAGAGGAATTAAAAATGGCTTATAGACCTGTATTTAGACCTACAAATAACATCCCTTATTATCATCCTGTTAGTATTGAATTTAAATTCAATAGTGGCTTTTCTGTTAGTCAAAAACAAAAGAATATTGTAAACTTGCATGAACAATATGAAAGGCTTCATGAAGGTGAAAAAGTTTTAGAAGTTAGTTCAAAATCAATGCAAGACGGGGGAAAGCAGTTGTCTGCCTTTAATCTAAAAAAGTTTGTTCCTTCTAAAAATGCTTATTATCCACTTGAATGTGTATTCCAAAGTGGAAAGGTATTTTCCGATGGTGGCCCTTATCTAGATTTATTAGAAAAAACACCAAAAGAAGCTAAAAAAGATGATCGTTTACAAAATAGCGGTAGACTTACTAAATTTGTTTTTGAAGGAATTGATTTTCCTTTAGAACCTAAAACACTATATTATGATTATCTTTATATAAATGCTTTAATTGAAAACCCTGAACTTGCAGAAGTATTAATGGAATATGATGGTTTTACTGATATCGAATTTAATCCTGGAAGACAAATTAATTGCCAAGCTAAATCTTGTGCAGCTTATGTTTCTTTAAGAAAGTTAGGATTATTAGATAAGGTAAAAGATTTTGAAAGTTTTAAGAAGTTGTATGTTGAAGAAGTTCCTGAAGAAAATTTAGAAGAATCTAATGAACAACTTATTAATTATGAAGTTGGTGAAAAAGTAGAACATCCAGATTATGGTATAGGCGAAATAGTAGACGTTAAAGAGAGATCTCTTAGTATTAAGTTTATTGATAATGATGAAGAAGTAATTAAAAAATTAGGTATTGATTGGTGTAGATCTAATATTAAAAAACTTTAATAAAGAAAGGGAATAAGAATGGATAAAATAGTTAATGAAATTGAAGAAAAACTTATTAAATATAATCTTGATTTTTCTGACCACCTTAATTATTTAAGTAGCGTAAGTCCTGAAGATATTAATCCAATACTAGGCAATATTAGACCAATTATTTTGAATATATGGTTTAGTGTTTATGGTAATGATAAAGACTTATTTTATAGTAAACATCCTTTCTTTGATAAATATGAAGATGATAAAAGAAATCAAAGTTCAAAGATGTTAAAGAATAGACTAATTAATATCTTTGAAGACTATGTATACAATAATCATGTTGATGAGGATTATTTTCTTAAAACAATATATGGACTTTATAGACACTTTTTTGAATATAAAAGTTCAGATAATTGTTTAGATAACGAAGCTTACTTATTTTATATAAGCGAAATGATACAAGCATATAATCGTATACTTTACTTTGTTAAATTCGAAGATATAACTGATACAAAATACTATGTATGTGAGGATAATGAATTTGGTGTTTATTATCAAATGTTAGTAGATGTATGTTGGAATGTCTTTGAAGGATTACCAAAAGGATATGATGAATATAATGTATTTTTTGGCTATGATAACTCACGTTATCTATTTATGACGGCAGCTCCTCATACTAATGTTAGAAGTTATTACTTTTTTAGAGAAAATCTAAATGATTATGAGTATTACATTTTTATAGATGACGATGATCCATATTGGCAAGAGGAAGACTATAAAAAGAAGAAAGAAATGTTTTCGTTGCCTAGATACAAAATAAACGAAGATGATAATGAAATATTTAAATTTTATACTGATATACCTAATCTTAGTGAAAGATATTTAATTGATCGTTCTGAGCTTTATGGGTTAGGCGATTTCAATAAGCCTATAAAGGATATTAAGGTTTGTATTATCCCTGATGGAACCAAAATTGTAACTAAAGATTTAATTAAGGAAGCTGATATCTATGTCTTACCTGCCAGCATTGAAGAGTTTAGCTCAGATGTTTTTAGTCCCTATATTTATTATCCATGGACTATGCAATATACAGGTACCATCGCTCAATTTAAAAAAATTAAATCAAACAATATTGCTTCAGTTATATATTGTGCGGATGGAATAATTGTTAAAGATTATGAGTAGTAGTTTAAATAACAAAAAGGAATAATTAATGAAAACTTATTGTATATCTGATATACATGGTTACTTAGAAAACCTAACAAGATTTATTAATACTTTAGATACAGACGATAAAGTATATGTTTTAGGTGATGTTATTGATAAGGGTAAAGATTCTATAGGGTGTCTACAACTTATTATGAATGATAAGAGATTTTCCATGTTACTAGGAAACCATGAATACATGATGTTTGATATGCTTACACGAAGTGAAGATACATCTGAGTATTATGAAGCAAGCCTACAATGGCTTAACTATAATTCAGGATATGATACTTACGACCAATATAAGTTGTTATCGTATGGAGAAAGATTAAAGATATTATCATTTATTGAAATTTTACCTTTAAATATTCCTAAGCTTATAGTTAACAATAGATCCTTTTATCTAGTCCATTCTTGTCCTCGTGATACAAAACAAATCATATTAAAAGACATAAAGAATGATACTGATTTAATTTATTCTTATGTTTGGGATAGGGTTATTCCTTTAGATAGACTCAATATAATAGACCAGATTGTAATTGCAGGACACAGCCCTGTACAAATTCACAATCAAATGTATTTAGATACCATCAAACCAGCGTATAGTGGCAAAGATATTAAAGATGCTAAATATATAGATATAGATGGTGGGCTTGCCACAAACTTACCAAATTCTGGATTAATTGCTTTATGTTTAGATGATTTATCTTATAAGTTATATTAAAGATTACCCCATGTCCGATAGTTAAATAATGGACGTTATAATTTAGTTAATCTAAAAATAATAATAAATAAATATTTATATATTAATTATTATTTTTAATTGAAAAAAAGGGGAAAAAAGATGGAATTTGGACAAAGAATTAAAAGTAAAGCAACTGGTATGGTAGGTGAATTATTAGGTATTAATGGTAATAAGTTAATTGTAACTTTCGGTAATACTGATGGTATTGAAACTTTTATTGAATATTTAGATATTGATAATGATTTAAGAGAAGAAATAGAAAAGGAGATTAGTAATTTAAAAAGTAAGAAAAAAAGTAAGAAGAAGTTAATTGAATAATTAATATAAATTCAAGTATTACTTGAATTTATCACATCAATATAAATTGATATTTGCTTTTACAAATTAATTAACACTCTATCTTTTGGTTGTAGGAGGTAACTTAACATGAACTATTTAAGATTTAATAATAAACAAGAACCTGAACTTTGTGAATTAAATATTAAAACTAATTATTATAAGTATACATCATCATTAGTAAAAAATAAGTTTTATAGTATTTATAGTTGTAGTAATTATAGTTGTGTTAATGATAAATTACCTTATATATATTTCTATGATGATGGTGAACTTGATTATGATAAAATTCCACCTAATGAAATATATCTTATTGATGGTAAAGAACAATTTGGATCTCCTATTATTGTTAAATTATCTCCTATTGGTAGAATTTTATATAAAAATGGAGATTTTATTGGTTATAATTATTGCTTTACTTCATTAACTTCTAAAGATGTAAAGCAAATTGAAAAACATATTACAAAATGCAATTAGGCATAATTACTTTATTGTAGTTATGCTTTTAATACTATAAATAATAAGGAGAAGCCACATGCCTAGTATTACTGTTACTGATATGGATATAAACAGTCTAGTTCTAGATGATCAAGATTTTGATTGTTACATAATTTGTCAAAATAGTGTTTATGATGAGGACTTATTAAGAATGTTAATAAGTAAAAATGTTAAGAACATGCTTTTTTATGGTAGGTTTGATAAGCTTTGGGAACAAAAAGCAGATGATATATGTATTGAGTATGAAGAGGCTAATACTAGAGGCGAAAACTGGGTTGTAACAACTGCATCTGTTGATTTATTATCTTTTATTTATGATTTATCCGATAAGATAATCAAAACTAACAAAATACTGATTTATGATGATGAAAATCTAAAAGATTACATTATTAAAAGGTTAGTTGGAAGCAAGAGTATTAAATTATTAAATCGTAAAGAAAGGATTGAGCTAAGCTGTTTTACTAAATATAGTAAAAACGTTGGTTTAGATTCTGCATATACATTAATTGCAGAAGCAGGGAATTTAAGACTATCTGGTTTAGCTATAACTGATGTTTTGTCGACTGAGGCTTTTT
>CAVCTP010000091.1:0-5032 GCA_963605145.1 Tannerellaceae bacterium | reverse complement strand
TACCTAACTTATCAATTAAAACAATCTTATCTTTTACCTTACTTAATTCTGCCTTACTATTAGTATTTCTTAAATAAAATAATTCCTTCTTTAAATTATTTGCATTGCTACCATTTTTATATGCCAAACATTCAATAGTTTTATTGTATGGTTTAGTAACCTTTAAACTGCATCTTTCTACCTTAGCATCTTGTACTTTAAATTCTTCAATTTGTCCCTTTACACCAATATCTTTTAATAAAGAAACAATATATTTAGCACATCTTTCCTCTTGCGAACTTCCACCAGTTCTTACATATTCCATATTCTTTAAAATATCAATCTCATTCAACATACATTCACCTCAATTTCTATTAATAATTTTAAGACATTCAATTAAACTTTCCTATAAAATCAATATTTTTATGGTTTCCCAAAATTAAAGTATTTATGCAAAATAATCAGAATATTAAAAAGTGGATGTATTACATCACTTATAATGAAATAACATCCACTTAAATTAACTGAAAATTTATATTATTATTAGCCTATTTTTCAGCAACATTACCTTTCTTTCTCTTATATGTTTCAATAATTGCAATTGCTGACATACCTACAAATACTGCTATATAAGGAACTGCGGTAATTAGTTCTGATGGGAAATCAGTACCAATGAATACAACTGAGATTGCTCTAAAGATAGAGAATGCAAATGTTGCAATCATCAATGCTGGATAACTGCCTCTAGCAATACCACTAGCAGCAATACCCATCCAACCTTGCCCAGATACCATGTTGCTTGAGAATATCTTTGAATAATTCAAAGATAGGAATGTTCCACCTAATGCTGCAAGTATACCAGATAAGATAATTGATAATAAACGTAATTTATTAACATTTACACCAGCTGTTTCAGCAGTAGATTCGCTTAAACCTATAGCTCTCATACGCATACCAAGTGGAGTTTTAAAGATAATAATAAATAAGATTATTGCTAATAGCCAAGAAACATAAGTTAATATGTAATGGCCAGAAATAATTTCTCCAAGTACTGGAATATCTTTTATAAATGGTATATCCCAGTTACCAATGGTAGGGCTAGCTAAAGATGCACTAGTACCCTTATTGCCAGTAAATTGATATAAGAAGAAGATTGCTAAAGGACCAGAGAAGGTATTTAAAGCAATACCAATTAATGATACAGAAGCACCTAGTTTCATAGAGAAGAAAGCAATAATTAATGAAACAAGAATGCCCATGGCAATGCCAATAAGAATACCTACAATAGCACTTTGTGACCAATATGAGCCAAGAATACCAAATAAAGCTGATAAAGTCATAATTGATTCAATAGCAGTATTGCTGATACCAGTAGTAGAAGCAACAAATGATGCCATAGAAGCAAGTAAGATTGGAGTAGATAAACGTAAGGTCATCGCTAAAAAGTTTGTGGTAAATATTGATGAAAAGAATTCATTAATTCCCATATTATCTATCACTCCTTTCTATATGTTCCTCAAGGCCTTCTTCAAAAAGTTTCTTTTCTCTTAAACCCTTTAAGAAGTATTTTGATGATATAAATAGAATTACAATACCTTCAACAATTGCGACAATTTCTGAAGGAATAGTTGTATCAGTAAAGTATAATACTGCTGCACCTTGTTCAAGATATTTAATACAGAAAGATGCAATAGTTGTTGCAATTGGATTGTTTTGACCTAACATTGCCATCAAACTGCCAGTAAAGCCAATGCCAGGGCTCTTTCCTGCTACCCAGTTGAAATAAGCCATCTGAGTTAATAGTTGAACAGCAGCACCAATACCTGCAACTGCTCCAGCAATAAAGTTAGTAGTCATAGCTAGTTTAAAAGAATTAATACCAGCATACTCCGCAAAGTGTGGATTTGATCCTACTAAACGGATTTGATAGCCAAGTTTTGTCTTCTCTAACATCCAATAAATAATAATAACTACCACAATCAATAAGAATAAACAAGCACTGATATGATAATCTTCAAAGAATTCACCAGGAAGATAAGAAATTCTAGCAGTTTCTAGAAAATCAGGTGATGCAGTTAAACCAGCATTTGGTGTTAAGAAATGATAACGAATAACATATGTTGCAATTCCTAAATATGCTGAATTAAGCATCAAGGAAAGAACCATCTCATTCGCATTAAATTTTGCTTTCATAAAAGCTGGAATAAGATTTAGGATACCACCAACTATTGCTGCACCAATGATACAAACAATTGGGTGAATACCTTCGATTGCTAGCCACTCTCTAGTAGCTAAAAAGGCAGTCGCAAGACCACTCATAACAAAGATGCCTTCAGCACCCAAGTTGAAGTAACCACATTTGAATAAAATACCACAACAAATACCTGCAAAAGCATATGGAATTGCTTTTTCTATAGTTACACCAATATATCTTGGTTTTCTTAAAGTACCAGTTAGGATAGTTAAGAAAGCTTGTACGGGTTGATCAGAAATAAGACATATAACAACAAATGTTGTAGCTAATGCTAGTAAGATAGCTATAAGTAGTTTAATGGCATTAAATGTCTTGATATTTGTTAAAGATAAAATTTTCTTTTTTCTTTTCTCAGTCATTTAACAAACCTCCTAACTCTTCAGCACTTTGTTTTTTAACACCCAACATATATAAGCCTAGTTCTTGATCACTTACTTCTTGTGCTTTAGGGAAATAGCCAACAACCTTACCACCATACATAACAATGATACGGTCTGATAGGTTCATGACTTCATTTAAATCAGCAGAAACAAGTAATACTCCTGCTCCTGCATTACGCATATTAATTAATTGATGATGAATAAATTCAGCTGAACCAATATCAATACCATGAGTAGGTTGTTCAGCTACCATCAATTTAGAATTTGTATTATATTCTCTAGCAACAACAACTTTTTGAATGTTACCACCAGATAATGAATTAACTAATGTATTACGTGAATCTGTTTTAACAGAAAACTTATCAATTAATTCATCAGAAATCTTATGAACATTCTTATAATCCATAATCATTCCCTTACTTACATCATCACGATCTTGATAGGTAGCTATAAGATTATCACTGATTGGCAAATCTCCAGCAATACCATCTTCCATTCTATCTTCTGGAATATATGCCATGCCAGCATCTCTTCTTTGTTTAACATTCATGCCCTTAGTATCAACACCACAAATATCAATCTCACCACTATATTCAACATCTTGTAAACCAGTAATACATTTAACTAAATCTATTTGTCCATTTCCCTCAACTCCAGCGATACCTAATATCTCACCATTTTTAACAGAAATGGATACATCATCTAATATTGTTCTAGAAGAATGCTTTAAGGTTAAATTAGTAACTTTTAATGCATGACCTTCATGTTTTTCATTTGTCTTAAATGAACTATAATCACTCTCCAAATTTCTACCAATAATTAGATTTGTTAATTGTTCCATAGAAAGATCATTATTTTGATAAGTACCCTTACTAACACCATTTCTCATAACAGTAATTTCATCAGAAATCTTTTTAACTTCATCTAATTTATGAGAAATAAATAAAATTGTCTTGCCTTGTTTCGCAAAATCTTTTAATTGAACAAATAATTGCTCTGTTTCCTGTGGAGTTAAAACTGAAGTAGGTTCATCTAAAATGATTAATTCAGCATTACGATATAAAGTCTTAAGTATTTCTACCTTTTGTCTTTTACCAACAGATAACTCAGATATCTTTTGATTAACATCTAAATCAAAATGATATAAGTCAGATAATTCTTGACATCTTTTTTTAGCTTCTTTCATATTGATGAAGATACCATTATGAGTTGGTTCATCACCTAAAATAATGTTATCAGCAACTGTGAAAGATGGAATGAGCATAAAATGTTGGTGAACCATTCCTATACCAGATTTAATAGCATCCATGGAACTAGCAAAATTAACTTCTTCACCTTTATAAGTGATTGTTCCACTACTTGGCTTTTCAATACCGAAAATAATCTTCATCAGTGTTGATTTACCAGCGCCATTTTCACCTACTACAGAATGAATTTCACCCTTTTTAAACTCGATATTGATATCACGATTTGCAACCGTGCCATTACCATACACTTTTGTAACATTATCAAGTTTCAAAATTGTTTCTAACATAGGTTATTCCTTTTCTAATATGAGTAATGCTCTATATATAATAGAGCATTACTAAGTTAATTCAATTATATTTTTTAATTATTATTTGATGATATTAGCATCTCTGATTGCTGGCCAGTTAGCTGTATAAGTATCTTGTGATTCTTCGCCTAACTTGCAGTCATAAACTTCAACTTTACCATCAGCAACTTCTTGAAGGATAGAAGCTATTTCAGCTCTAACTTCTTCAGAAACATTTGCTTTATAGAAATCATTTTCTGCTAGACCAACACCATTTTCTTTAATACCCCAAGTTTCAATTTGACCCATGTGGTCTTGTAATGTTCCTTCAACTAACATATCAATAGCAGTTTCAAGAACGATATCAGTATTCTTTAAAGCAGAAGTGATGATTGTTTGTGCCCATTCAGGTTTGCTTTCTTCAAATTGAACATATTGGTCTTGGTCAACACCAACGCACCATACATCATCATGTTCAGAACAAGCTTCGATAACACCATTGCCTAAGCCACCAGCTACTTGCCAAATAACATCGACACCTTTATTAATCATAGTATTAGCTGCTTCATAACCTAATGCTGTATCAGTAAATGAGTTTGGATAAGAAATAGCATATTGAACACCTTGAGCTGCTAGTACTTGTACATAACCAGAAATGAATTGGTTCATACCTTGGTTATCCATACCAACAACAACACCAACCTTACCAGTCTTTGTAATTTTTGCTGATAATGCACCAACAACATAACCTAAGTCATCAAGACCAAAGTTAACTGATAGACAGTTATCTACTTCTTCTGGATTAGTAGTATCACAGTTTAAGAACATTTGATCAGGATACTTTCTAGCTGCTTCATATAGATAAGCTTCATAGTTAGTATTACA
>CAVCTP010000090.1:0-5110 GCA_963605145.1 Tannerellaceae bacterium | reverse complement strand
ATGAATGATATAAATAAATCATATAAAGAATCTAATAATGAGTCAGGATTATCTTCTGGTATCTTTTGGATAGTAGATACTGATAATCTTTTAAATAATGATGATTATTGTTTTACTATTTCCTGTGATATAAGTGGTAATCCTATGTCTTTTGAAGGACTTAATGCTAAATCGGGAACTACATATAATCACGAATTAACTTGGAAATCATTGCCACCAAGATTAACACATAATAAACCATATAACTATTATCCTAGAGGTAGAGTTCAGATAAAAAATAATAAAGCTACTGTATATTTAAACCCCAATATTAATACTGATGAAATACAACAATTTATCATAGATAAATTTAATTTAAGTTCATTATCTTCAATTAACTTTAAATCAGATGGTTCTAATCATTATAAGAGTCATTTAGGTTAGGGACTATAAAACTAAAGCAAAAAATTAGATAAAATAATATTAAAGGATAAGGATTCAATAATTGTTATGTTAAAAGAGATAGATATAAAAGATAACTTGTTAATGATATGTCCTAGTGACTATAAACTAAAATTACTTAAAGAGTTTAATGATAATAAATTATTATTAAATGTTTCTTTTTTAAGTATTGGAGAATATAAAAGAAACTATTATTTTGATTATGATTATAAGGCTATTAAATATTTAGTTGATAATTACCAACTAAGTGTAAGTAATGCTTCAGAGATATTAGAGAATCTATATTATGTAGAGGATAAAGACTATAAGAATAATAAATTAAATGATTTAGTTAAGTATAAGAAAGAATTAAACAATCTATTAATTTATAATCCTTTATTTAAAAACTATATAAGTAATAAACATATTATAGTAGCAGGTTATGGTAAATTAGATGAATTAACTAAATCAATGTTTCCAATTGATGCCAATTATATTGAATATGTCTATATAGATAAACACTATGATATTAAGAAAGCTAAGGATATAGAAGCAGAAGTAGAGTATGTCTATAACTCCATCTTTGAGTTATTAAGTAAAGGTGTAGATATAAATAAGATATATCTATTAAATGTCGGCGATGAGTATAGTTCTTATATTAAAAGATATAATACCTATTATCCTTTTAAGATTAACTATAAAAGTAATGACAGCTTATATGGTTTAGATATTACTAAAGAGTTTCTTAATAGATTAGATAATAAACAAGATTTATATAAATACTTAGTAAGTAGCAATAGTGAATATGTCAACAACTTAATTAATATCATTAATAAATATTGTGAATATGATGATTTAAATGAAGTAAGACAACTAATAATAGAAGATTTAAAGAATACTCATTTATCTAATAATTATTCTGATGTTGTTAAATGCGTAAATATGTTTACTGATTTTGATGATGATGAACATGTATTCTTTTTAGGTTTTAATGATCTAATACCAACAATGAAGAAAGATACATCTTACATTACTGATAACATTAGACATCTAGTTAATATGGAAGGTATTGAACAAGATAACAAATTAATAAAAGAGAATACTATTAATTATTTATCTAATATCAATAATTTATATTTAAGTTATTCAGAATCCACACCATTTAATAGTCACAATAAACAAATATTATTTAATGATGTAACATACATAGATATTGTTAATGATAATAAACATTCTGATTCTTTAAATAAATATAAGTATTCTAAGATGTTAGATGATTTAAATAAGTATGGTAGTTTAGATTCTGATATTGATGATATGTATGCAACATATGGGGTTAATGATTATGCAACATATGATAATAGTTATAAGAAATTTGATGCTGGAATTAAGGATGTTGATTTATCTTATTCTAGTATGAATAGTTATTATGAATGCGGCTTTAAATATTATCTAAATAAAGTATTAAGAGTAGATAAGTATGATGACACATTCTATACCTTTTCAGGTGGAGTAATTCATTATGTGTTATCTAAACTCGTGGAGAATAGTTCATTAGATTTTGATACGTTGTGGGATGAAGGAATTAAACTTGAAAGATATAAACCACAAACTAGTAACGAAGTCTTCTTTATGAATAAGATGAAGGATGAAATAAAACAAGACTTTGAGGTTATTAAAGATCAAAAGGTTGCATCTTCATTTACTGACGTAGAGTGCGAAAAAGAAGTTAGAGTTAAATTAAATGATCATACAAAGTTCAATGGCAAGATAGATAAGATATTAAAGGATAAAGATAATGTATGTGTGATAGATTATAAGACTGGTGATAATAAGATTGAATCTGAATTATTTGAATATGGTTTATCTTTACAACTGCCTTCTTATTTATTCTTATTAAAAAATAGTAAGGAATATAAAGACAGTAAGGTAATTGGTTTTTATCTACAACATTTAATTAATAAAGATAATAAATATGACAGTAAGAAAACTTTAGATGAAGTAAAAGCAGAAAGTTTAAGATTAAATGGTTTTACAAACTCTGATGACAACAACTATACCTTAATAGATAACGAACTAGAACCAGGTGGATCATCATCTGTTGTAAAGTCTTTACGTCTAACAAAAGAAGGTAAGTTTTATAGTAACAACTATAATGTAATAAGCGATAAAGAGATAGATGATTTAGTAAAACTAGTAGAATCTAAAATATTAGAGGCAAGTGATAATATCACTAATAGTAACTTTGATATTAATCCTAAAAGATATGACAACAAAGATAAGTCATGTACTTATTGCGAGTATAAAGATATTTGTTATAAGAGGATTAATAATTATGTAGACTTTATTAAAAAAGTTGATAAGAAAAAGGAGGACGAATAATGGCTGATATAAAATATACTTCTGAACAATTAGATGCTATTTATACTCCTATTTCTAATACCATGGTTTCCGCAGGCGCAGGAAGTGGTAAGACCAAAGTATTAACCGCTAGAGTAATAGACCATGTATTACATGATATTGATATCGATAGATTATTAATTCTAACCTTTACTAATGCTGCAGCTGCTTCAATGAAGTTAAAGATTAGAGATGCTTTAATTGAAGATTCAGATTTAGATGAAGATAAAAAGAAAAGTCAATTAAATAAGATTGATAGTTCTTATATTATGACTTTTGATGCTTATTCCTTATTCTTAGTTAAAAAGTATCATTCACTATTAAATATAGATAAAGATATCGAAGTTGCTGATGATAATATCATTGATTCTAAGATAATTGAAATATTAAATGAAATATTAGAAGAAAAGTATAAAGGTTTAGATACCACCTTTAATAATTTAATTAATACTTATTGCATTAAAAACGATGATGCTATTAGAGAATTTATTATTAACTTAAATAATAAATTAAATCTCATCTATGATAGAAAAGAATATGTCTCTAACTATGAAGATAACTTCTTTAGTGATGATAAGTTAGATGAATATCTTAACTTATTTACTAATACTTTAATTAATAGACTTCAAAATGTAGATAAGATGTTAAATACATTATCAATGGAAGTAAATCTCGATGATATATATGTTAACTATACTGGTATTAATACCTTACGTTCATATGCTGATATTAAGGCTTACTTAGAAAACTTTGCTTCTACAAGTAAAAGATTAAAAGGGACAAGTGATGAATATAAAAAGATTAAAGCAAAATTAACTAAAGAAATTAATGAATTAAAAGAAATAACTTCATTTACTGAACAAGAATTAAAAGATCAAATCTTAAATACAAAGGATTATTGTTTGTGTTTACTAGATATCGTAGAAATGCTAAATGATAAATTATATGAATATAAGAAAGCTAATAACTTATATACCTTTAATGATGTAGCAAGATTAGCTATTAAAGTAATAGAAGAAAATATAGAAATAAGAAATGAGATAAAAGAGCACTTTAAAGAAATACTAGTAGATGAATATCAAGATACAAGTGATAATCAAGAATTATTAATTAGTTTAATAAGCAATAATAATGTTTATGTGGTTGGTGATATTAAGCAATCTATATATCGGTTTAGAAATGCCAACCCTGATATCTTTAAAGATAAATATGATAAATACTCTAAAGGTATAGATGGTAAAAAGATAGACTTAACTTATAACTTTAGAAGTAGAAAAGAAGTACTAGATAATATCAACATCTTCTTTAATAGATTAATGACTTCTAATGTTGGTGGGGCAGACTATAAAACAAATGGTAGTTTAACTGCAGGAAACAGCTCATACGACAAAGCAAAATACGAAGACTACAATATGAATATTTATTCATATGATGAAAAAGATGAGTTATGCATTAAATATGGAAAAGATGTAGTAGAAGCCTATATTGTAGCAAAAGACATTCAAGATAAAGTTAATAAATTTAAACTTAAAGATGGAGTAGCTAAATATAGTGACTTCACAATACTTCTAGATAGAGGTGCTAGGTTTGATATCTTTAAGAAGGTATTAACTTACTTTAATATTCCAGTTTATATCGATACAGAAGAGAGAATGAGTGAATCAGATCTTTTAAGTGTTTTAAGAAGTATCTTTAGATTACTAGTTGATGAAGATGATAAACACGCTTATGTATCAATTGAAAGATCATTCTTATGTGAAACGGATGATGAAGATATCTATAAGAATATAAAGGATTATAAAAATACTGTAACTTATAAAAAGATATTAAATATAAAAGAGAATATTGATAATAAGACCATTGCTATGGTGTTAGATGATATAGTTAAGGAATTTGATATCTATAATAAGTTGAGTAAGATTGCCGATGTTTACTCTAATACTATTAAGATTGATTATTTATATACTTTAGCTAATAATCTATCTAAATTAGGTTATACATATTTAGATTTTAATAATTATTTAATAGATGTCTTTTCTAGAGATAAAGATATTAAATATCGTATTAATAATGGTGGAAGCGATGCTGTTATTATGACTAACTTCCATAAGTCTAAAGGTCTAGAATATAACATTGTTTATTATCCTTGTTTAAACTATGGCTTTAATGATGCTGATAAAAAAGGAAAGACTTTATTCTCTAAAAATAGTGGCATTGTTCTTACTAGTATGATTGAAAACAAAGGTTTAATAGATACCATCTTAAAGCAAATTTATATTAGTGATTATGA
>CAVCTP010000089.1:0-5228 GCA_963605145.1 Tannerellaceae bacterium | reverse complement strand
ATTTCTTATCTTCTAAAAATTCTTTCAATCTCTTACATTTAGTAGGATTCTTTAATTTTCTTAAAGCTTTTGCCTCAATTTGTCTAATTCTTTCTCTAGTAACATCAAACTCTTTACCAACTTCTTCTAGAGTTCTAGTTCTACCATCTTCTAGGCCAAAACGTAAACGTAATACTTTTTCTTCTCTTTCAGTTAAAGTACCTAAAACTAAATCTATTTCATCTTTTAATAATTCATTATTGGCATATTGATCTGGAGACATTGCTTCCTTATCTTCAATAAAGTCACCTAAATGTGAATCATCTTCTTCACCAATTGGTGTTTCTAAAGATACAGGATCTAAGGCAATCTTTTGAATTTCTCTAACCTTTTCAGGAGTCATACCATTGCCCATTTCTTTTGCGATTTCTTCAGCAGTAGTATCTCTACCTAACTTTTGAACAAGTTGTCTTTGAATTCTTGTCATCTTGTTGATTGTTTCTACCATATGAACAGGAATTCTTATAGTTCTAGCTTGGTCGGCTATAGCTCTAGTGATGGCTTGTCTAATCCACCATGTAGCATAAGTAGAAAACTTAAAGCCTTTTGTATAATCGAACTTATCAACCGCTTTAATTAGACCCATATTACCTTCTTGAATTAAGTCTAAGAAAAGCATACCTCTACCAGTATATTTTTTAGCTATCGCAACAACTAGTCTTAAGTTAGCAGTTATTAATTCATTTTTAGCTTGTTTACCATCTTCTACTAAAGCTTCATCATCGGGATTTTCAATACCCTTTTCAATACGTTTAGCTAATTCAATTTCTTGAGTAGCAGTTAATAGATTTACTCTACCTATTTCTTTTAGATACATCTTAACTGGATCATTAACCTTAGAATAAGTAGCAGCAGCATCATAATTGATGACAATATTTCTTTCAGAATCACTATCTTCATCTTCATCATCATCAGATTCTGCCAATAAATCATCATCATCTAAATCATCATCATCTGATTCATCTAATAATTCAATTTTGGCATTAGATAACCAATCATAGAATTGATCTACTTCGTCATCTGACATATCAAATCTATCTAAGGCACTAACAACATCTGATTGGACAATATCAACACCTTGATGATTTAAATTAACTAAATCATTTTTTAAATCTTCTATATCGTTATATTTCTTCTTTAAACCTAAAGTTGATTTCTTTGTTGCCTTCATTGCCCTAATTGGCATTGTAGAAACTGGTTTTGGATTTAATTTAATAGATTTTCTAACAGGTTTCTTCTTTTCTTCAACTTGTTTTGGTTCAACTTCCTTTTGCTTTGGAGGTCTACCACGTTTCTTAGTTTCTTCATTAACTTTTATATCTGTATTTGTATCTTTTTTACTTGCCATCTTTACCCTCCATCTCCTTAACTAATTCAACATATTCTTTTAAATATTCTTGAGCTTGTTTAGGATCAATTGTCTCATTTTTAGAAATTAATTCCTTTAAGACAGTTAGTTTCTTTTTCTTCATTTCCAATAATACTTTTTCAATAGCACTATCTAGAATATCTTGCTTGTACTGTGTTGGTAGTCCTTCTAGTAAAGCTAAATTTGTAATAGTTGATTTGATTCTTTCATCGTCAGTCTCATCATAAATTCTAGACAAGGAACATTTATCATTTTTACGATAGTCATCAATAATCAACATCGCCAAATCTTGACTACTTTCTTGAAGTAAATAACCCAACCTTCTTTGATATATATCTAAGCCTTTCTTAGACATTGCCATCTCAACTAAAATGGTATATTCAGCCTTAGTTAAACCATCAATTGAGAAGGTATTAACTTTAGCCACCTTATCATTATAACCTCTTTTATCGCTATTTTCAGACTCTCTTATACGAATTTTTGTTATTTCATAAAGCTCATTTGCATAATTATCTTTATCATATTTATCATTTAATTTATCAATTAATTTTGATACTAATAATGTCATATTTTTACGATCTTCATAATTTTCTAAATTAAAATTCTTTTTATAATATTTAATCGCAAAATCAATATAAGAAATTCTCTTACTCTCTAAATCTTTTAAAACATTACTTCCATATTTATTTATTATTTCATCAGGATCTAATTCACTTTGATTATCAATTACTGATACATTAACACCTATATCTAATAATCTTTCACCTAATTTTAAATTGGCACTTTGACCTGCTTTATCGCCATCATAAGATAATACAACATGGTTAGAAAGTTCTTTTAATAATTCCAATTGCTTTGCACTACATGCCGTACCTAAAGTGGCAACCACATTATATTTACTAGCGCGATAATATGCTATTACATCCATTACTCCTTCGCATACTATTACATAACCCGATTTTCTAATTTGTTCTTTTGCACGATGATAGTTATATAAATTATCGCCCTTGGTATAGATAATATTTTCATTAGAATTAATATATTTAGAATCTGATTTTCCTAAATAATCTCTGGCGGTAAATGCTAAGGGATTGCCAAATTTATCATGTATTGGGAAAGTTATTCTATTGTAGAATACATCAGCCATACCATTATTAAGCATTCTAGCGATGCCACATTTAATCATATTTTCATCAGTATACTTTTGGCTAGAAAGATATTTATACATTTTATTATCATCAGGATTTAAGCCAATATTAAAATATTCAATTATTTCCTTATTAATACCACGATTTTCTAAATACTTCATAGCATCTAAGCCTAAATTAGAAGCACTTAGTAAATATTGAGAATAAGTGATAAAGGAATTTAATAAATCATAATATGGTTGATTCTTAGATACAACTTTAGGGGCAATTTCAACATTTAAAGGTTTGCCTATTATCTTACTAACTTCTACAACACTTTCCAAAAACGATATCTTTTTATAATTTTGGACAAAGGTAAAAACATTGCCACCATTTTGGCATACAAAACATTTGTAGATTTGTTTATCTACACTAATAGATAATGATGGGTCATGGTCATCATGAAAAGGACAAATTGCTCGATAGTTTTTACCATACTTTGTTAAAGGAATATAATGGCCAATAACATCGACTATATTTGCGCTATTTCTGATATCATTAATATCATTTTCAGAGATCTTCATTAAAATTCAATTCTTTTTAATATATAATCCTTTAATTCATTAATATTAATACGTTCTTGTTTCATTGAATCTCTTTCTCTGACAGTTACACAATTATCATTTTCACTATCAAAGTCATAAGTTATACAGAAAGGTGTACCAATAGCATCATTTCTTCTATAACGTTTACCAATTGAACCACTTTCATCATATTCACAATGGAATGATTTACATAAATCAGTATATAGTTTAGTAGCACCTTCAGATAATTTCTTGCTTAATGGCATAACACATGCTTTAACTGGTGCTACTGCAGGATGCATATGCATAACGATTCTTTCATCGTTTTCGCCAACCATCTCTTTATCATAAGCATCACAACAAATCATTAAGAATAATCTTTCTACACCAACTGATGGTTCAACACAATATGGTATATATTTTTCATTTGTTTCTGGATCTAGATATGATAATTCTTTACCAGAATATTCAGAATGTTGTTTTAAGTCATAATCTGTTCTATCGGCAATACCCCATACTTCTCCCCAATCAGTAAATGGGAAAGCATATTCAATATCACTTGTTCCTTTAGAATAGAAACTTAATTCTTCTTTACTATGTTCTCTAATTCTTAGATTTTCTTCCTTAATTCCTAATCTCTTAACAAAACTGTAGCAATAATCAACCCAATATTTATACCATTCCATATCAGTATCAGGCTTGCAGAAGAATTCAAGTTCCATTTGTTCAAATTCTCTTACTCTAAAGATAAAATTACCTGGAGTAATTTCATTTCTAAATGACTTACCAATTTGGCCAATGCCAAATGGAATCTTCTTTCTACTAGTTCTAGCCACATTATTGAAGTTAACAAAGATACCTTGAGCTGTTTCTGGTCTTAAATAAACAACAGACTTTGCATCCTCTAAAGTACCAATATATGTTTTAAACATTAGATTAAATGCTCTAGCATTAGTAAAATCATGTTTACCACAATCAGGACAACAAATATGATTATCTTCAATCATCTTATCCATTTCTTCTGGAGTTTTACCCTCAGCTGATAATCCAGTTGCTTCTTCAATTAATTTATCAGCTCTAAATCTAGATTTACAATTCTTACAATCTACCATAGAATCAGAGAAACCTTTTAAGTGTCCAGAAGCTTCCCATGTTTTAGTATTCATCAATAAAGCACTATCAATACCAACATTGTAAGGATTTCTTTCAATGAATTCTCTCCACCATAAATCCTTAATATTCTTTTTTAACCAAGAACCTAAGATACCAAAGTCCCATGAATTTGATAAACCACCATAGATTTCTGAACCTTGATATACAAAACCTGATGATTTTAAATGTGATACTATTTCTTCAAAACTATATTTACTATTCATATAAATACCTCTAATCGCAATAATTATACTACATTAAATAATACTTTTATTAGTTATAAAAGCATATCAAAGATTAAATACAATAACATACAAATATCTTAACAAACTATAATTTGTCAGACTAATTGTTTTTTGATTTCAGCTTTAACTTTATTTAAATCACTGCAAGTCAGGATTGGAATTAGCTGGTTGATTTCATCAATGCTTTTATCCCACCACTTGAATTTAAGTAACAATTCAATCATCTCATCATCAAAGCGCTTTTGAATCACTCTTGCGGGGTTTCCAACAACCTTTGTATATGGTGCAACATCACTACCTACAACGGCGTTTGCACCAATGATTGCTCCGTTACCAATGTGAACGCCAGGAAGAATCACAGCATTTTGGCCAATCCAAACATCATTTTCGACAACAGTATTTCCTTTTAATGGCATATCCGTCTTTGCTGGCGCTTGCATTTGCCAACCCTCCAAGGTATAGAACGGGAATGTGGAGACAGCATTCATTTGATGGTTTGCACCATTCATCACAAACTCAACTCCATCAGCAATTTGACAAAATTTCCCGATGATGAGTTTATCGTCATTCCACTCATACAAATGTGAAACATGACTTTCAAAATCCGAATCGGCAATATAAGTAAAGTCTCCGACAATAATATTCGGATTTGTAATTGTCGGCTTCACATATATTTCTTTGTCATACCCTGCAATCGGATGGATTGTATTTG
>CAVCTP010000088.1:0-5326 GCA_963605145.1 Tannerellaceae bacterium | reverse complement strand
ATCAATAACATTTCGGCTTTGCATAAAGTTTAATCAAAATAATATAAAGAACATCATATTTTAGAAACAAACTCTTTCCATCTATTAACAACATCCTTTAATGGATCATCTAAATATGAATATGCTTTATCTACAATCCAATCAGGAATACCATAAGCTGCTTCAGCTATACTACCTGTAATAGCAGCAATAGTATCACTATCTCCACCTATTGAGATAGCATTCCTAATAGCATCTTCAAAGTCTTTACTTTCTAGAAAAGCAATTATAGCTTCTGGTACACTTCCTTGACATGAACTATCAAATCTATATGTAGGTCGTATCTCATCTAATGTTCTAGATAGGTTATATTCATATCTTCTTTCAATATGTTCCTTAATACGCTTTTTACATTCTGCAGGATTATCATTAATAGGCTTATCATAGTCTTGATAATGTCCACCAAAATAAAATCTAGATAAGAATATTGCATCTGTAACTGCCATTGCACCTTTAATACCTTCAGGATGATTATGTGTTACCTCAGCTGATAGCTCTGCCTTAAGTGCACCATTAACTGGCCACATTCCTGTTCTTTCAGCAAAGCCACAATCCATTAACCAAGCACAAGGCGATACACGCATTGCTGAGCCATTTCCAAAACTATTGTATGGTTCTTTACTATCTGATTTAAGCCAAGTCCTAAATCTATAGCCATATCCAGCATTAGGATACATTCTGCCATACTTTTTCATAGCATCAATGAAATCATCTTTTTCTCCACCATTCATTAATGCTTCTGCTACAGCACAAGTCATAACAGTATCATCAGTAAAACGACAATCATCTCTAAATAATGGAAAATCCTTTGTTTTGATATTATGGTTTTCATAAACTGAACCAATAATATCACCTACTATTGCCCCAAGCATATATTCTCCCTAATTGTTTGTTTCGATAAATCTCTATAATTATTATCTCATACTTATGACTTTATATTGATATTATTATTTTGAAGGTGACACAGATAATTGTGCCACCTTTTTCTATACAATAAGTAATGAAATAGATATAAGAAGCAATATTACAAGCAACATCATCATCTTCAACATTGTTTTAATTAAACAATATTCAAATATGATTACCCTTGGTAATATCTTGAATAACAATATATAAGTAAACATATTAGCCTATCTTTTTAACATATAAATCTATTTCGTTATATGACTGTTGATCTACTAAATTTTCATATTCATTACCTTCTGAATCTTTTTGATATTGAACTATAAATTCTGAATTAGGTTCAATATTTTGCGCATATACAACATATTGTTTTAATTCATCTTCGTTTTCAATATCAACATATGAACCATCAGCTGTAACAACATTGATTTTGACACTTGTATCTCCTAATCTAAATCTCAAATCTCCACCCATTGATACATATCCACAAGATAATAAATTTCTACCTACAAAGTCCGGCATATAGAATGTATATCTATCTAATGATTGGTTTATTGTAACAAGATCATGCTCAAACTTAACATCTTCACCAATCTTTTTAACTTGAAGAATTATTTCTTCAACACTTTGCCAATTAGTAAAACTATATTCATTACCATCAGAATCTAAGGCAAATCCAAGTTTAGTTTCTGTATTAGGTGCAATACTTTGGGCAACTACGACATATTGTTTTAATTCTTCCTCATTTTCATAATCAACATATGAACCATCAGCAGTTACAAAAATCAAATGAATATATGTATCACCTAAATAATCATTTCTATCTCCACCCATTGAAGTATAACCAATGGATGCACAATTCTTACCTACATAATTGCCAATATAAGCTATATGCTTATCATTTGATTGCATTGCAGGCATAGGTAGTGTTTCATCTTCTGTATCATTATCTACATCTTCTGGTAATGATTCTTCATTAGCCTTACAACCTACCACAGTAAACATCATCAATAACATCATTAATATAACTACTATCTTTTTCATTTAAATATTCTCCTTTCTTGTTATTTTGAAAATTGCTTCATCGCAATTATCTTTACCTAAAAGATCAATTATTCTTTTTGAATCATTTATAAGTTTCTTTGTTCTTTTCAAATCAGTTTCCAATATCGAAATTTGATTTATGATTTTCTCTTTAATTATTTCTTTAGGTTCATTTATAAATTCACTAATCTGCTTAACCTTAAACCCAATGTTTTGGCAATACTTAATAAATAGAATTTTATGTATTGCCTTTTCATCATAAACAAGATATCCTTTATTGGTTTTACTTGTTGGACCTACTAGTCCTGCTTTTTCATAACCTTGTATGGCTCTTCTAGACAAACCATACTCCTTGCATATTGAAACTAGAGACATTTGATTCATGCTATTCCTCCTTTAATGAAAAAACTGCACTTTGCGTGCAGTCAAATGTTTCATTAAAGTATTTGTTTTTTTCGCGTAGTTAATAGTTTACTTCTAAAACATAAAAACTATTAATCTTTTAAACAACCTATCGGAACTACTTTAACGCCACTTTCTAGTGTATAAGCCATATCCGCTGTACCACATATTATTATTAATTGATCTACTTCTCTATATGGTAGTTCAGGTTTTTTCTCATTATATTCTTTAATTAAATTTTTAAATTTTAATAAATTCTTCTCAGCATCTTTTATTTTATCTGTACCAGTTTTTATTTCAATTAATGCATATTTACCATTTGCTTGTCTATATACCGCATCTACTTCAAGCCCATAATCATCTCTATAGTGTAATATTTGATCATTGTTGCTAGAAGCAAAAGATAATAAATCTCTAATCACCATATTTTCAAATACATGGCCAAATAAATCAAAATCACTATAAAAATATTCAGGCGATAATCCTAATGCTGCTATTGCTATAGAAGGATCTATAAATATTCTTTTTTTAGCTGACCTTATTGCTGTCTTCGATCTAATTTGTGGCATCCATGCATCAATATCTTTAATTACATAAAGTCTTTTTAAAGCATCCATATAATCATAAATAACCGAATCAGCCATATTAAAATTAGCTTTTACATCTGCAATTATGGAAGATGTTTTAACAGTAGTTGCTATATTTCTTGCATATGATAGTAGGAGTGCTCTTGTTATATCACTTCTTCTTTTTACACTATCAATCGAACTTATATCTTTTGTATGGATTTGATTAAAATAATCTCTTGCAATTTCAAGCTTTGCCTCATCTGATTTTAAGCTCAAAGTTTTAGGCCAACCACCTCTACATGCTGTGTAGATTAATGTCTTTATATCTAAATCACTTTTTTTACCATCTATTTTGTAATTTTCATTATTTATTAATTCACTAAGTGAAATTGAACCATTTGATTCACCTGATTCATATAAAGTCATAGGAAACATTGAAATTGTAGATATTCTACCAGTTCCTGTATGAGGAACATCAACCTTAGCACTAGTAGACCCAGTTAAAAAATATTCTCCTGTTTCATCGGTATCATCGCATGCTTTTCTAATTGTTCCCCATATTTTAGGCGCATCCTGCCATTCATCAAATAGAATAGGTTTTGGATTTTCTAGCAATAACGAAGGTGAAGAATTGGCTACCTGTAAATATCCTTCTCTTTTATCCTCGTTTTCAAATTCAATAATTGTTTTACATCTTTCTTTTGCTGTTCTTGTTTTGCCACAACCCTTTGGGCCAACAATACATATTGCATCAAATGCTTCTACTAATTTATCAATTTTTTTATCTATACTTCTTCTTATATATTTCATATTAATATAATCCCATAAATAAAGGGCTTTTTCAATATTTTCGGAGTATTTTCGGGTATTTTGCCGGAGTATTTTCGGGTTTTTTATCGGAGTAATTTCGGGTATTTTGTCGGAGAGTTTTCGGGTAACAACAGCAAATACATTAGCTTTCATTAGGAAAACGTGATAAAAGTGGCATTTATTCGTTAGTAAAACGTGATGATATAGGCAATTATTCGTTAGGAAAACGTGATTTATATATTATAATAAAGATGCAAGGTGGTAATTATGTATTTAAAAAGAAAGATTGATACTTATTTGAAGGAGTGGAAGAATAATCCCAAACATATGCCTTTAATTATTAAAGGTGCAAGACAAATTGGTAAAACAAAAAGTATTCTTAATTTTGCTGATAATGAATATGATAATGTTGTATATATCAATTTTGCGCTTCAAAAAAAGTTTAAGACTATTGTTGATGATGGTTATGATGTAGAGTCCATAATTAAAAATATTTCTTTTTTAGATCCTACAATAAAATTTAATGAGCCAAATACTTTAATTATCTTTGATGAGATTCAAGATTATCCAGATATAGCAACTTCTTTAAAATCTTTTTGTCTTGATTCTAGATTTGATGTAATTTGTTCTGGATCAATGTTAGGCATTAATTACAAGAAGATACATAGTAATTCGGTTGGTTATAAAACTGATTATGAAATGTGTTCAATGGATTTTGAAGAGTTTTTATGGGCTTTAAATTATACTGAAGAACAAATAAACATTATCCTAGAAAATATGTTAGCTTTAAAACCATTCACAAATCTTCAATTTGACCTTTTTAGAAAACTATTTCTTGATTATTGTGTACTTGGTGGAATGCCAGCAATTGTTTCTTCATATATTGAAAACAAAAATTTCTCCGATACTTTAAATATGCAAAACCAAATCAATTTAGATTATGAAGAAGATGTTAGAAAATATGCAAGTGGATTAGATCAAGCCAAAATTATCTCTGTATATCGAAATATTCCTGTTCAATTAGCTAAAGAAAATAAAAAATTTCAATATAGTTTAATTTCTAAATCAGCAAGGTCTAGAGAATATAGTGGATGCATTGAATGGCTATCTGATGCTGGAATAGTAAACATGTGCTATTGCTTAAATTTCCCAGAACTTCCTTTAAAGGGCAATTACGATGAAGATAAATTTAAATTATATGTATCTGATACTGGACTTTTAATAGCAAGTTTAGACCAAGAAGCGCAAAATGATTTACGGGCAAACCAGAATCTTGGGGTATATAAAGGTGCATTATATGAAAACTTTATTGCTGAAGCGTTAAAAAAACAAAATTATGGACTTTATTACTATAAAAAAGATGATGGTGTTCTCGAACAAGATTTCTTTATTAGAAGTAAAAATGAGCTCGTTCCTATCGAAGTGAAAGCCAATTCAGGCAAAGCAAAATCAATGACAACTTTAATTAATAATTCTAAATATAAAGATATTAAACATGGAATAAAGTTTTCCAATAATAATATTGGTTTTGATAACTCTATTATTACCTTCCCTTATTT
>CAVCTP010000087.1:0-5335 GCA_963605145.1 Tannerellaceae bacterium | reverse complement strand
CAAGTTAATGACAAGATTCTTCCTTCTGCACAACTACTTCTTTTGTATTTTATTTATAAAGGTAATAAAGATTTATCTACTAGCCAAGCAGCTAGAGATTTAAATCTAACACCAACATCTTTATCACGTGCTTCAAGGCAACTTGAATCAATGAATCTGATAAAAACTAAAAAAGTTGGTGTGAATAAAATATTATATTCAGAGTTAACACCAGAAGCACTTTATAATTCAACAAAAGATATTTTAATAAATCCTATTAAACGTACTGTTTATATTTCAAAGGAAAAGATTGATTCAACTTTAATGATTAGTGGATATTCAGCATTATCTAAATATTCTATGTTGAATGAAACAAATATTGAATATTATGCTTCAAGCAATATAACAAAATGGTCAAAAATTTCTACTAATAAGTTATATGATTCCAATACACAAGTAGCTTTGCAACTTTTTTCTTACGATTCTTCCATATTATCTAACAATAATATAGTAGATGAACTTTCATTAGCCTTATCTTTAAAAGATGATACTGATGAAAGAGTCGAACAAGCAGTTAATGAAATGTTAGATAATTTATGGAGGGAAATTAATGATAATAGGAATTGATAGTTTTAAAGAATGGTTTAAGGGATACGAAGAACAATATGTAATTATCGGTGGAACTGCCTGTGATATTTTGATGAGCAAGGAAGGCCTAGACTTCAGATCTACGAAAGACATTGATCTTGTTTTAATTGTTGAAGCTATAAATGCTGAGTTTGGAATTAGATTTTGGGAATATGTTAAACAAGCGGGATATGAACACCAGAATAAAAACACTTCTATTCCTCAGTTTTATCGTTTTACTCATCCATCTTCTAATCAATATCCTTATATGATTGAACTTTTTACAAGGAGACTTGATACTATTCAAGTACCAAAAGATGCAATACTAACACCACTACCAATAGATGATGATATATCAAGTTTATCTGCAATACTTCTCAATGATGATTATTATGAATTTTTAAAACAAGGTAGGATTACTATTGATGGGGTCCCTATTCTTGATGCTGCATATCTAATTCCATTTAAAGCAAAAGCATGGCTTGATTTAACAAGACATAAATCTCTTGGAGAACATGTAGACAGCAAAAACATAAAGAAACATAAGAATGATATTTTTAGATTAACTGAATTACTTAATCCAAATGAAAGAATTATTGCGCCTAAAAGTATTTGTAAAGATATACAGGAATTTGTCACAAGCATGGCAAATGAAACTATTGATATAAAACAACTTGGATTAGTAGGAAGAACAAAAGAAGATATACTTGCCGAAATAATAAAGTTATATATTAGTAAATAAAACTTAGACAAATATAACCAAGCAAACATGTTTGTTTTGTTAATTGTTCTTAAAAATGTTATTCATAGAAACAATAGAGGATATCAAAATCCACTTCCTCTATCAAGATGATAAGATTATCGTTCTTACACCTCTTTAATTATTGCATTACCATAATTCGACTATTTTCATCATATGTTGCACCTTTTTGTTGGTTTTTCTTCATCATATGTTGCACCTTTTTGCATACCATATATAGAAACGATACATTCACATTAAAATAGTCAAATAAAAAGATATAGCTTTAGGTACATTACTACTAATTACTGCTTTTTATAACGCTATATCTTAAATCCCTTAATTTTTATCTCTTGTTGCTTTTTTGTAGGTGATATTTACGCTTCTCTTCATACATTCTTTCATCCATCTTACTTAAGAATGTTTCTACATCACCATCTAATTCATATCTTGCATCACCCATAGATACACTTAAGGTAAATGGCTCTTGCTTTGATTCATTAAATGTTCTTAGATTGTTATTGATTTCAACCATAGTTATACGGACTAGTTCATCGCTAGCATTAGGTAATAAAACAATAAATTCATCACCAGCATAACGAATTGCCAAACCTCCATCTGGTAAAGACTTAAGAAGTATATCTCCTAATTTCCAAATAGCACGATCACCTACACCATGGCCAAAGTTATCATTAACATCTTTAAAATCATCTATATCCATCATGATTCCATATAGATTATTATTAATATTCTCTTTTTTAGTTAATACGGCATTTAAATATCTTCTATTGAACAAACCAGAAAGTTCATCACGATAGATGTTTTCGGCATATAGTTGCATTTGCACAAAATAGAGTGACATAGCAACTGATATCCATGAAGTAGTTATTCCATAGAAGAAGAATTGAACAATAACACCAATTATACATGGTCCTACAAAATATTGTACTGGGAAGAATTGAAGTCTGATTCTTTCCTTTTTTGAATAATATGTTAGATAAATACTATAAGCAAAATATATCATTAGAGTAATATATCCTAAAGGTGAACCAAATCCTCTTTCATATACATTATCCTTTGATATAGTAAATAAGAATCCTGTTTTAAATAGATTATAAATAATTGCAATTATTTCTATAGCCCAAGGAATAGCAACAAATTTTGCTTTATAAAGGGTCTTTTTATAATTCTTATTAATATGGAGATCAACATATTGGCACCACAATAGTCCAATAGTTACTGTTCCCGCAAAACATAAACTATTACTTATATAGTTAATCAAATGACTTCCAAAGAAGTTATTACCATCAACAACAAAGGCAATGGTTTCTAGTAATGCACCAAAGAAGTTAACAACAACCATACCATCATATAATTTATCTTCTATATGGATGCTACTTCTATTTTTCTTACGGCAAAACAAAAGGTACCACATTGTCAACATGCTTATGCCGTTAACTACAATTACTTCTTTTAGATCAACCAATTATCTTCCTACCTTTCGTTGCTTGTAAACTATTATAATCCTTTTACAAGCAACTAATTGTAAAATTTTATTTATCTTTAAATACTGAATCAAGAACCTTTGCGATATCTTCAGCACTTATTGGTTTAGAGATATGACCATCCATACCAGCTTGCAAAGACATCTTTTTATCTTCCTCAAAAGCATTTGCTGTCATAGCAACTATAGGGATATTAGCCTTCCTATTACTAGCAAGTGTTCTTATTTCATGAGTTGCGGTATAACCATCCATCTTAGGCATTTGAATATCCATAAATATCAAATCATATTTATCATCAGGGGCATTGTACATAATTTCTACAGCCTCAGTACCATCTGTAGCACAATCAACTTCAGCACCCATATTCTCTAAGATTGTTTCCGCAATCTCTCTATTTAATTCATTATCTTCAACTAGTAATATATGTTTACCACTATAATCATATTCTATTTCTTTATTCTCAACCTTATTCTCTTTATGATCATGATTAGTTAGAACATCTCTTAATTCAGACATAAATAATGGTTTAGATACAAAGGCTGTAACACCAGCTTCTCTAGCCTCTTGCTCTAGATCTGCCCAATCATAAGCTGTTAAAACAATGATTGGTACATCTTCACTGATAACCTTACGAATACGACGAACAACTTCTATACCATTCATATCTGGCATTAGATAATCAACAATATAAACCTTATATTCATCTTTCATATCAGCAGCATCTTGAGCTCTTACAATTGCTTCCTTACCAGAAGATGTCCAATCAGGACGCATTTCAATTTCTCTTAACATCTTGCTTACTGACCTACAAGTATTCAAATCATCATCAATAACAAGTGCTCTTGCCCCAGTTAGTGCTGGTATTGGCTTACTCTTAACAGTTTCTCCAACAGTCTTTAAGTTTAAAGTAACAGTAAATTTAGAGCCTTTACCTACTTCACTTTCCGCAACTATCGTACCACCCATCATATCAACAATATTCTTAGTGATAGCCATACCTAAGCCCGTTCCCTGTACACCTGTAACAGTTGTACTATGTTCACGAGAGAATGATTCAAATATATGACTTAAGAATTCTTTTGACATACCTATGCCATTATCTTTTACCGAAAATTCATAAGTACGATAACCCTTAATTGAACAAGGCTTTTCTATTAAACGTATGATAATATCACCACCAGGTTTAGTATATTTAACCGCATTGGCAACAATATTAATCATTACCTGATTCATACGTAATTTATCCGCAATGATATCTTCATGTTCTACATCTTGAGTATCAATATATAAGTTTTGATTCTTAGCATTTACCAACCCCTGTATCATAGTACGAAGATCATGCAACAAGTCTGGAAGATGTATTGGCTTTTCTTCTAGTTTAACTGTTCCACTTTCAATTCTACTCATATCAAGGATATCGTTAATTAAACTCAATAGATGGGTACTAGAAGTACTAATCTTTGTTAGATAGTCTTTTACTTGTTCCTTATCATCCATATGTGTTTGTGCTAAGGCAGTAAAACCAATAATAGCATTCATAGGAGTACGGATATCATGAGACATACTATTTAAGAATGTAGATTTAGCCTTACTTGCTTGTTGTGCCATAGCTAAAGCATGAGACAATTGTTCTTGTTGTTCAAATTCACGATTCTTTTCATTAGTAATCTCTCTAGCAACATATAATACTTCCTTAGCAGCACCATTTTCATCTCTTTTCTTAACAATAAAACGAGATTGGAACCACTTATTATTAGGATTCTTATATTCGGTAGAAATTGTATTAACATCCTTTAATCTATCTGCTAGTGTATCTAAATCTAAGAACTCACTCATTGGCGCAATCATTTCAGGTGCCATAAAATCATTAAGTATCTTCTGTTTTACATCATCAAAATTGCCAACTACACCTGCAACTTTATCCATATGTGGAACACTAGACAATACTTCATAATGATGGGTATCAATATCAGCCCTAAAGATAGTTGAATAGATAGTTGAAAGAGCTGAGATAACTTCAGCATGTTCTCTTTCATTCTTAAGTTTTGCTTCCTCTAATTCTCTTTCCTTCTTCTCTCTTAATAAATGTTCATTAACAATATCATCAACATTTTGGAAACCAGCAATTAAATGAGCCTTATCTTCCATTAGATTGACACTAAATTGATAGTTAATAATCTTACCATTTACTAGCATTCGATAATTGCCAATATATTCTTCTTGCTTAGCCATAACCTGACGTAAATGATCAATACTTAAGGCTTTGCTTAGAACTTCTTTATCATCAGGATATACTGCTTCAGATATCCATGCATTTAAGAAAGGCTCATACGGGAATTCCTTATCTATTACATCATCTAATCTGTTATCAGAATATTCATCTTCTAATTTAAGAACCTTAGCAGTTGCCTTATTAATATCAACTAAATAAACATTCTTAAAGTTATGAGCCAAACTATTAAAGATAGCCAATTGTTCTTCACGT
>CAVCTP010000086.1:0-5344 GCA_963605145.1 Tannerellaceae bacterium | reverse complement strand
TGAACTTGTAAGAGTAATTAAATCAGTTACAGCAAGGCAAATATTCAAAGAATGCCCTGAAGTAAAGAAGCTACTTTGGGGTGGAGAGTTTTGGACCGACGGATATTTTGTTAGTACTGTAGGTAGAAATCAAAATGAAACAGTAATTAAAGAATATGTAAAAAATCAAGGTAAACAAGATTGCGAATATTATTGTAAATGTCAACTATATTTTTAATAAAAAATGGAATTTAATGTTTAGAAAAAACGGAATTATATTCTTTAGAACTTTTTATATGAAAGCTTAGAATAATGTAATGAATTTATACAATATTCTAAGCTTTTTAATTAAGCTACAGTAAATTATTCTTTAATAAATAAAATTCGTTGCTTTCTAAATTTGATAATGTTTCAAGTAGACTACAATCTTCAAGATACTTATAGAAAATTTCATGTTCTTTAAAGCCATCAAGAGAATATGTTTTAACTTTAATTGAATTTTTTGTTTTTAAAGGATTGATTATTCCTATTAAAAGCTTTAATTCATCATCATATTCAATGACATAAAAATCTATGCCAGTAGTTAAATCATAAATATACATGTTTACTTGTTGGATGGAATCATTATTGTTTTTATGATGACACTTTATTAAATTTTCTCTTAATACTTCTAAATCCTCTGTTTTAAGTAATGATGCCTTCTTATACATTGTTTATATCCTTTGTCCTATATGAAGGTCCATCAATATTAATAACTGTACAATGATGTAATAATCGATCTAATATCGCTGTAGCTATTAAAGAATCATGTAAAGTTTCACCCCATTTAGAAAAATCAATATTTGTAGTAATAATTGTTGATTTACTTTCATAACGTAATGAAATTAATTGGAATAATAAATTGGCGTCTTCTTTACTAATAGGTAGAAAACCAAGTTCATCAATTATTAATAACTTGTATTTATTAAATTGTTTTAAACGCTTTTCTAATCTATTTTCAAGATGAGCCTTATTTAATTCAGTTAATAATTTTGAACAAGGAATAAAGTAAGTTGATATTCTGTTACTAGCTGCTTCTATTCCAATACATGTAGACAACATTGTTTTACCAGTTCCTGGTAGTCCTGCAAAGATAATATTTTCTTTATTACTAATAAAACGTAATGTCATTAAATCCATTATTTTTGATTTACTAAGTCCTGGTTGGAAATCAAAATCAAAATCATCAATACATTTCTTATATGGGAAATTAGATATGCTTATATTTATTTCCTTGGCACGTTTATCTCTAAATTCTTTTTCTTGTTTAAACATATAGTTTAAAAAAGGAATAAGTTGACTATTATCAAATATATTCTTATCAAGATTCTTACTCAATTCTTCTTTTATTTTATTTAAGCCAAGAATCTCTAAAGTAGTATTTAATTCGTTGTATTCTTCTATCATTATTTATAACCTCTTATCTTTTCTAAAATCATTTCTAAGCTTATTTCAATAAGTGATAACTTTTCTCCAATATCTAAATATTCATCATAAATATTAGTGATTGGATCATCTTGTAAAACATTTATTGTTTCAAGCTTTTTTGTTTCATCAATTAATTCGAAAACATCTTTAATGAGTTTTCTTGAACTGTTCACTTTATTTGATACATAATCAAAAGCTTCTTTACCATAAAGCCATGTATCTTTACTAGCTAAGTACCAACTATCTTTATTCATAAGCACGCTTCTTTCTATTTAAAAGAATGTCAAATCCTTCTAGTCTTTGGTTAGCCATAGCTTCTATTTGATTATCTGAATAACTTGGGTAATTAGATTTAATTATTTCTTTTATATCTGACTTATTATAGATAAACTGATAAGATTTATTTTCCAGATTATGTTGACGTATCAATTCATCGTTATAATAAATATAAAGTTGGTCATCTATTATTTGTACTTCTACAAATTCACCTAGATATTCAACTGGGACGGAGTATTTATTATTATTAACGTTAATCATTGATTCAATTGATACTTTACGGATTTGGCGATGCGATGAGTAATCAAATTGATCAAAATTAACTTTAGATAAATACTCTTTTTCTTTTTCTTCAAACATAACTGCAGGATATTGACCAGTAGCTTGTGATTTTTCACAATAATTAAGCTTATAATTTAAATCTTTTACTATTTCTGTAAGTTCATCAAAGCTATCAAATTCTTCGTTATAAGCAATAAGTCTATCCATTATCTTAGCTAAATTTTCTACAATCCCTTTAGTACAAGGTCTAAAACATTTACAAGCTATTGGTGTAAACATCATATTCTTGGCAAACTCAGAAAACTTGGTATTAAATTTTACTTTATTTGTATTGATATCGTGTTCTTCAACAACAGTTTTCATATTATCAAACCAAATTTCTTCAGGAACACCATCCAAAGTTTTAAAGCAATTAGTCATACATCTAAATAGTGTTGATTGAGTCCTATCAATAGTTAATTCAATATACTTAAATTTCGAATAAGATAATATAAACAAGAATATATTTACTGTGTATTTCTCACCACTTCTAGATATAAGAGTTAAAGATTCTTTCCAATCTACTTGTCCTTGTAAGCCAGGAGTAGTTTCAACACGAATTGTAGCTATTCTTAATAAATCTTCTTTCTTTTCTTTAACATACTTTGTCACAAGAGAATTTGAGCCTGTATAACCTTTATCTTTTATTAGGTTATATAAAGAAACTGCACTACATTGATATGTTTCTAACTTATAGTTGATTATGTCTTTATATGGTTCAAGTTTTGATGTTCCTTTAAATACCCTTGGTTTTCTATCAGTTTTACCTAAAGCTATCTTTCTAGCAGTAGGCCAACTTATTCCTTGATCACGTGCAATTTGCGAGATATTAAGCTTCATATCTTTAATAATCACCTCCTTTCTAAATACATTACTTCCTAAAATAATCGTCATTTTCTTATTACCTCCTTTTATTAATGACTTTTTCATTTTAGGCAAAATAAAAACTTGAAGTAAAACTCTAAATGTTATAAGTATATTTTTTCTAAACGTTATAATTCCGTTTTTTCTAAACTAACACTTACGTTTTTTCTTCAAGTTAAGATTACTATTTACATTAAGGCAATATTTAACATTACAAAACTCAATATTAGCGCTTAATTACTGGCTTTTATGCTTAATTTTTTTAGATTACACTAACGTTTTTGTAATCTTGAGGTCAAATTTTTTGACCTCAAGTTAAGATATTATTTGATATACAAGCATTTTTATTAAGAATTACAATCTTGATATCGTGAACTACTCGGCCATAAATAGCCGAGCTTCTGGGAACACTACCGCTTAGATTAATCTACCATCCAGAGGCTTCGCTATATTACCAAAGCTCGTTCCGAGCTTTTAGAGTGATTCAATATCACTCTTTTTTGTTTACGTTCCATTTGGCATGTGTTTTATGTTTGCTAAATTAGGGCTAATCCTTTATTTAGAATGTTAATTGCAGCGTTAATATCTCTATCATGCTTAGTATTGCAATTAAGACATTGCCAATCTCTAACTTTAAGCCAGCCATATTTGTTGTATCCAAGCTTGTTATTAATACAGCCACATTTATTGCATGTTTGACTTGTATATGATGGATTAACTTGTAATACTGTTTTGCCATACCAACTAGCTTTGTATTTAATCATATTTTCAAGTTTATTCCATCCAGCATTACTAATAGCTTTAGCTAATTTGTGATTTTTAACCATTAGCTTGACTTTTAAGTCTTCCAAAACAATTACATCATAGCTTTGAACTATATAATTGCTTAGTTTATGTAGATAATCGTTTCTTTGATTAGCTATATTTTCTTCATATTTAGCTTTAAGCGTTCTAGCTTTTTGATAATTCTTAAAGTCATTAAGAGTTAAAGACTCATCTGTTTTCATGACTTCTTTGGCTTTCAGAAGTCTTTTTGAACATATCTTTTGCCAATAATGTACTTTTATTTCTAAATTCTTATCAAACCTTGGTAATGGAAACTTTGTTCCATCATCAAAGATAGCTAGTTCTTTTAAGCCTAAATCAATACCACATACTTTATTTGTTTTAGGTAGTTCTTCTATTTCGGTTTCCATTAATAAAGAAGCTAGATATATGCCACTAGGTTTTCTTCTTATAGTTATTGATTTAATTCTACCTTCAGGAATAGAAGAACTTTTAAAAGGGATAATACCAATAATAGGAATTCTTATATGTTTATCATCTATCAAACGAATATTAAAATTAACACAATTGATTCTAAAAGATTGTTCATTTCTTTTAGCTTTAAATCTTGGTTTTTTAGATCTGCCATCAAAGAAATTATTATAAGCTTTAGCTAAATCTTCATTTGTGTTGATAAGACTTGTTGATTCGGCTTCTTTTAGCCAAGGATATTCTTTTTTAACTTGAGTTAATATGTAATTTAAACTATATCTACTTAAGAACTTTCCACCATTTTTAAAACGTGTTTCTTGAAGATTTAACATATTGTTCCAAAGCCATCTGGTTGAACCGAAAATGCGTATTAAAAGTTCTTCTTGTTTTTTATTTGGATATAATTTTAAAGATTTACCTTTTAATATTTTTTTCTTCATTCTTTAGTTCCTTTTTTCTTTGGTCATCAATATATTTAGCTACAGCATTTTGATTAGTTGTACCAATAGTTTCTACATAATAGGAAGGAGACCATAAGTGCCTATCTTCTTTACTCCAATAGAATTTTTTAAGTTCTGGATGTTTTCTAAATAGCCTAAAAGCGCTAGTGCCTTTCAAACAACTAACAATAGTAGTTACACTCAATTTTGGCGGTGCAGATATTAATAAATGTACATGATCATCTAGGCCAATTTCTAAATGAGAAATAGTGAAGCCTTTTTCTTCAGCTATTTGATACAAAAGCTGTTTTAATTCATCTTCTATTTTGTCATTTAGAACTTTATTTCTATATTTAGTACCCCAAATAATATGGTAATTAATATTATAGACACAAGTTCTACCGTGTGTTAGTTGTTTATCTTGCTTATCCATATTAATATTATACTTTATTTAATTACCGTATGGTCAAAATTAATAAAATAAAAAGCAATTCATCTCGGCTCTAAAGAACCGAGTTTCCTTGCTTGTCTTGAAAAAAGTAATCATTTTTAGATAAACAATATGTAATAAATTGGTAGATGAATTATTCCGTCTTTAATCGTTACTTCTCTATTGTTTGATAATACATATCCAGTATTTATACGATATCCTTCAGTTTTTAATAGTTTTGGTAGTGCTCGATATTCATATCCTTCTTTTCCTGATTTTATTTCTAATGGAAGAACTGATAAATTATCAT
>CAVCTP010000085.1:0-5344 GCA_963605145.1 Tannerellaceae bacterium | reverse complement strand
AAGAATGTTAAGAGTGTAGAAGTATTTAAGATTGGTACTACTATTGGCGCTCATACCGGTCCTGGTACCATTGCTTTATTCTTTAAGGGAGTTAAAAGAGTTTAATGGCAATTAAAGATTGGTTTACTTTTAAATCAAAAGAACAAGTAGATACTGAAAAATTAAAATATAAAAATTGGGCTTATCCTTATGGTGACAAACAAAAGGAAAAGATTGATAAATTAATTCTTGAATTAATTCCTGAGGAAGATCCTAAATTTGCGATATTTAATTATTTAGTATGTAGGCAAACATTTTATCCTTTAGATTTTATAGATATTCCTACGATAAGTGATGATGATTTTATCGCAGCATACAAAACAATTAAAAAGAAATTTAATCCAGTAAGTAAAAAGATTGTTTATAAATATATGGCTTTAGTTGAAGCGGATTTAAAAGTTAATGAAGAATTAAATTATCCATCAATTGATGAATTAAGAAATAGAGCACAAGAGATTAAAGATCTTCTTGGCTAATGAAAGGGTTATGATATGAGTTTAACTGCGGGAATTGTTGGACTACCAAATGTTGGTAAGTCAACGTTATTTAATGCTATTACTAATTCAAGGGTTGAGGCCGCAAATTATCCATTTGCGACAATTGAACCTAATGTTGGTGTAGTAGAAGTAAAAGATGAAAGATTAATTAATTTAAGTAAATTATTTGAACCAGAAAGAACAATATTTACGACCTTTGAATTTACCGATATTGCAGGTCTTGTAAAGGGCGCATCAACAGGTGAAGGTTTAGGTAATAAATTCTTAGCTAATATTAGAGAAGTAGATGCTATATGCCATGTTGTAAGATGTTTTGAAGATTCTAGTATCACCCATGTTTATGATCGTATAGATCCTGTAGATGATATTGAAATAATCAACTATGAATTACAAATGGCTGATATTACAACTTGTGAAAATAGATTAGGTAAGATTAAAACAAAGGCTTTAACTTCTAAAGATAAGGAAGCTATGTTTGAATATAATTTGCTTAATAAAATATATGATGCTTTAAATAAGAATACTAATATTAGAAGTTTAGATTTAAATAAAGAAGAATTAGATTATATAAAACAATTTAATTTCTTAAGCGCTAAGCCTGTTATTTATGTATGTAATATTAAGGATGATGAAATAAATAATCCTGAAGCAAATAAGCATTATATGGCTGTTAAAGAATATGCTAAGAAGGAAAATTGTGAAGTAGTACCTATTAGTGCTGCTATTGAAGAGGAATTATCTGATTTACCAAAAGAGGAAAAGATGGAATTCTTAAAAGATTTAGGAATTAATAGAAGTGGCTTAGATGAATTAATTACTAAATCATATAAGACTTTAGGTTTAGAAACATTCTTTACTGTTGGAAAAGATGAATGTCGTGGTTGGACATTTAAATCTGGTATGAGTGCTCCTCAATGTGCTGGTATTATTCATACTGATTTTGAAAAAGGTTTTATTAAGGCTGAAGTTTATAAATATGAAGATATTATGGAATATAAAACAGAGGCTAAATTAAAAGAAGCAGGTAAATTAAGACTAGAAGGTAAGGACTATCATCCAGTTGATGGCGATATTATGTTCTTTAGATTTAATAACTAATGAAAGAATTAATTAAAAAATATATTTCTTCAGATATCGCATCTTATATCCATATTGATGAATTATTAGATAGAGACCATACTATTGAATATGCTTCTAATAATGGTTTTATTATTCATGATAATCTAGTTAATTTTACTTATATATCATTTTCTGATTTAAAAGAAATGAAAGATATATTATCAACTAGAAAATATGAATCATATATTGCTTATGAAAAAGAAATTGTTGATTTTTATGGTGATAGTGGCAAAACTAAAAATTTAATTCAATATTATTATCCATCTAATAAGAAATTTACGGGTTTAGAAGAATATGATTTAAGAATATTAGATGAAAGTTATATTGATATATTAGATGAATGTTATAAAGCTATAGGACCTGGTGAATCAAATCTCGAAAGATTAGAGAAAAAAGAAGTTATTGGTATATTTGAAAATAACGAATTAGCTGGTATTGTAGGTAGACACCCTGAGGGATGTATTGGTATGCTTCTAGTATTTGAAAAGTATCGTGGTAAAGGTTATGCCACAATACTTGAAAAAGCTAAGATTAATGATTTAATTGATAGAAAGCAAAGAGTATTTAATGAAGTAGTAGATGGTAATCAAATATCAATTAAAATACAAACAAAATTAGGCTATATAAGAGGATCAAAATTACTATATTGGAAACTGTAAATAATCAAAGATATTTAATAGCTGTATCAGGTGGGCCAGATTCAATGGCCCTTTTAGATATGGAATATAAAAAGGGTAATTATATTGAAGTAGCCCATGTCAATTATCATAAAAGAGATACAGCATATCGAGACGAAAAAATAGTAAAAGATTATTGTAAGAATCATAATATTAAATTTAATAGATTAAACTTTAATCCTAAAGATGTTAAAGGTAACTTTCAAGCAGCAGCCAGACTTTCTAGATACGAATATTTTAATAAGATATGTCAATTACATAAACTAGATGCCGTATTAGTAGCCCATCATAAAGATGATCATATTGAAACCTATTTAATGCAGATTAATAAGGGATTGGGTGTAGATTATTATGGTTTAAGAAAAGAAACTACTTTATATGGTGTTAAAGTAATTAGACCATTATTAGATTATACAAAGAATGATTTATTGAATTATTGTATCGATAATAATCTTGAATATGGTATTGATGAATCTAATTTAAGTGATGCTTATACAAGAAATAAAATAAGGCATTCGGTTATTGATAATTTATCTTTAAAACAAAAGGATGAAATAGTTAAAGAAATAGATTTAAAGAATAATGAACAAATTAATAATATCAATGAAGCATTAAAGTATTTAAATGATACAAATTCTTATGATATTGATTATTTTATTAATATTCCTCATATTAAATTAATATTAAGACATTATATTCCTAATAAATCAGAGAAATATTATGATGAAATGTTAAGACAATTTAAAGATAGTAAGAATTGTATCTTTAATAATAAATCTTTATATATAGTTAAAGAATATGGAAAGATTAATATCTTTAATAAGGATGAGGATTATTCATATACCTTTAATAATATTGATGAGATTAAGAGTAAAAAATATAAATACTTTATGATTAGAAAAAAGGGTAATAGTAGACAAGGTGCTACTATATATGAATCGGATTTTCCAATAACTATTAGAAATGTTAATAAGGATGATTATATTAATATGATTTATGGTACTAAGAAACTTAATAGATTCTTTATTGATAATAAGATTAATTTAAAAGATAGGTTGAATTGGCCGGTTGTTGTTAATAATAAAAAAGAGCTTATTTTAGTACCAGAACTGGGTTGTGATATTAATCATTATTCTACTAAACATAATATATATGTGCTAAAATTGTACTAGTATGGAGGTTTTTGATGAGCCAAGATTATATTAAGGAAATATTATTCACAAATGATGATATTATTGCTCGCTGTAGTGAATTAGGTAAGGAAATTACTAAGGAATATGCTGATAAAAATTTATTGGTAATTGGTTTATTAAAGGGCTGTATTCCTTTTATGGCAGAGTTAATTAAACATATCGAATGCGATTGTGAAATTGATTTTATGGCTGTATCTAGTTATGGTAATGAAACAATTTCTAGTGGCGATGTACGTATTTTGAAAGATTTAGATCGTTCAGTAAAAGGATATGATGTAGTTATTGCTGAAGATATTTGTGATACTGGTAGAACTCTAAAAGTTGTTAAAGAACTACTTTTATCTAGAGGCGCAAAATCAGTTAAAATAGCTTGTCTATTAGATAAAAAAGAGCGTCGTATAGTAGAAATGGAACCAGATTTAGTTGGTTTTTCTATACCTGATGCATTCGTAGTAGGTTTTGGTTTAGATTATTGCCAAAAAATGCGCAATCTTCCATATGTAGGTATTTTGAAAGAAGAAGTATATCAAAAATAGAGGTAATTAATGAAAAAGAATAAAAAGAATCTAATTAGCTTAATACCATACTTCGTGGTAGTAGTATTCTTGATGCTGATGTTATTCTCTAACCCAATCAGCACAACTAATACTAGCCTAACTTATAATGAATTCAATGAATTATTAGAAGGTGGTAATATAAGCGAAGCTAAAGTATCAGTAGATTATAATACTATGACAGTAGCTGGTACTTATGAGGTTGATGGAAAAGTAGGAGCATTCTCAGTTGTAATTCCTAATACTGAAGAAACCGCAAATTCTCTTACAACAAAATTAACAGCTTCAGTAAAAGATTTAGTATTTGTAGATGCTAATGAATCTAATGTTTGGGTAGAATTATTAGGAAATTCTATTCCCCTAGTATTATTTATTATTGTTGGCACTGTCTTAATGAATAAGATGGGTGCTGTTTCTGGTAATAAACAAGCCTTTGATTTTTCTAAATCTAAAGCACGTCTAGAAAAAGATATCAAAGTTAAATTTGATGATGTTGCAGGTTGTGATGAAGAAAAAGAAGAGATGCAAGAAATCATCGAATACTTAAAATCACCTAAGAAGTTCGCTAAGATGGGTGCTAGAATTCCTAAAGGTATTTTGATGGTAGGTAATCCTGGTACTGGTAAAACATTATTAGCCAAGGCTGTTGCAGGTGAAGCAAATGTTCCATTCTATTCCATCTCTGGTTCAGATTTCGTAGAAATGTTTGTAGGTGTAGGTGCATCTAGAGTTAGAGATATGTTCTCTAATGCCAAAAAGACTGCTCCATGTATGATATTTATTGATGAAATTGATGCTGTAGGTAGACAACGTGGTGCTGGCTTTGGTGGCGGACATGATGAAAGAGAACAAACATTAAACCAATTACTAGTTGAGTTAGATGGTATGTCAGATAACTCAGGAGTTATTGTTATTGCTGCTACTAATAGACCTGATGTCTTAGACCCAGCACTTTTAAGACCAGGTAGATTTGATAGACAAATTACTGTATCTTTACCAGACTTAAAGGGTAGAGAAGCAATCTTAAAGGTACATGCAAGAAATAAGAAGATTGCGGAAAATGTTGATTTAAATGCTTTAGCTAAAAGAACTCCAGGTTTCTCTGGTGCTGATCTTGAAAATGTATTAAATGAAGCTGCTATTTTAACTGTTAGATACAACAAGGAAGAAATAACAACGGAAATAATCGATGAAGCAATCGACAGAGTTATGATGGGTCCTGCTAAGAAGTCTAGAACTTATGATGATCATACAAAGAAATTAGT
>CAVCTP010000084.1:0-5373 GCA_963605145.1 Tannerellaceae bacterium | reverse complement strand
GCATTGATACTATCAGAATGGAATGTTTTTGCTTCTTGTTGTAAAAGATAATTTGCACCACCTAAATTCGCATGAGATCCACCACATGCAACAAAATAAACATGTTTTAGACCACCATTTTCGTCAAGTTTTTTAATTATTTCAGATACTCTTTCAACTATGACTTTGTCTTTGTTTTCCAAATCGCCCATATCATTATCCTCCTTCTATAATGGAATCATTGTTGAATTAATTAATTCAAATCACTTATATTTGTATAAAATCATTGATTTTGTATATATATAAGTGAGAATTTATCGGGACCGTTTTTTAACGGCCCCGATTATTAATTATTATTATGTTTTGTTATCTATTACTTGAAATCGTCTTCAGTATAGATTGGTTCAGACCACATTGGGATTTCGTGAGTACTTACATCAGCCAAAGTGATATAGTCATTGCTTAATTGGAATACATCCTCAGCGCTTCTCTTTGTGTAACCCCAATCCTTAATAGCATGTACTATTTCAACTGCAGCACCACCTAGCATACCTGGGTTGTTGTTAACTGTAGAAACAATATTGCATTCTGAGTCAGTCTTCATATAGTTGATTTGGTCATCTGTTGCATCATAGCAAGCAAGCTTAACGTCTTTTCTGCCTAATTCATCAGTAGCAACATAAGCACCGATACCAGCATCACCGAAGTAACCGAAGAAAGCTTCGATTTCTGGATGAGCAGTTAATTGGTCTGTGAAGTAGTCTTTAACTAGAACACGTGAGTCACCTGTACCAGTAGATCTGCCTTCTAAGATTGTTAAATTAGGATATTTTTCTTTAGCAGCTTCTAATAAACCAGTATTTCTGAATAAACCTGTATCTACACCTGGAGTTTCTTCATAAACGAAGATAGTAGCATCATCACCAACTGCTTCAACTAAGTAGTCAAGAGATACAGCGCCACCTTCTTGGTCGTTAGATTTGATTGAACCATCAGCTGGTGATTCGATAGAACCTGTATTAGCGATTAAGCAGTCGAAGTCAACAACGATTAAACCTTGTTCTTGAACTTCTTTACATTTTTCAATTAAAGCTGTTCCGTTTACACATTGCATGATTAATGCATCGTAAGCTGTAGCAGCATCTTCCATTCTAGCGATTTGGTTATTAACATCGTAGTCTGGATCTAGAACTGTCATTTCATAGCCATAATAGTCACATGCAGCTTGAGCTGATTCAATTATAGTTTGTGACCATTCTTCTGGAACGTAAGCTGGCATAACAGCAACTTTGAAAGTATCATCATCGCTACCGCTGTCATCGCCACTGTCAGTATTACTACAACCAACTAGGCTAAAAACCATTAGTAATGCTAGTAATAAAGTAATAAACTTTTTCATTTTTTTCTCCTTTTCGTTTTTAAAAGTTTTTATGAATAACATCTTTCGATGTCTACTCCCTGAATAATTCGGCAGTCTTCTTGTTTATAAATTGAGTATATAGAACAGATAAGATTAACATGCCACCACGGAATAAGTATTGGAAGTTTGTATTTAAACCCATGATATTCATACCGTTAGATAACATTGCCATAATTAATGAACCAAATATCATACCAGCAACTGTACCGCCGCCGCCTTCTAGTGGAATACCACCGATAGCATCAGCAGAAATAGCAACTGTTGAGTAACCCATCATGGCTTGAGGTGAAGCTGAATTTGTACGAGCAGCTAGTAATATACCACCGATAGCAGTAACACCACCACAGATTACATATGAGTAAACTCTCATCTTCTTAGTATTGATACCTGATTGATATGCTGCTTGTTCATTACCACCGATTGCATATAGTTTTCTACCGAAAGTAGTTTTTGCCAATACAATTGAAGTAACAAAGAATATTACAGCCATAATAGCAACTTGAATTGGAATTATACCAAATATGTCGTATTTGGACAGTGCCAGGAAATCATCTGGTAATCCAGAAATAGGAACGTTATTTGAGAATATGTAAGTTAAACCACGGTTAATAGTTTGAGTTGCTAGGGTAACAATGAATGCTGGAATTGTTGTATAAGCAATCAACAAACCATTTACTAAACCTAATATACAGCCAAGTATAATAGTGATAACTATTGCTAGCCAAGTAGGTAAATCGCCATGGAACATACCACCATTATTAGGTGAAATCATTTCACAACATAATACACCACATAATGCACCAATTGCTTCAATACCCATATCGGTACTACCAGCAATTTGTGGGAATGCCAATGCACAAGCAATAATTCCAAAGATAACCATTTGACGAGATAAGTTCAAAATATTATTTTTACTTAAGAATACTGGGTTAACTGAAGTAACAATAATTGTAAAAGTAATAATTAAGATTATTATACCCGTTAAATTTGCATACTTTGATTTAAGTATTTTTCTTATTAAAGTGTCTTTCTTTTTGGTAGTCATAGTACAATATCCTTTCTTCTAGACACAAAGTCTCATTATCTTTTCTTCAGTTGCATCAGATGCAGCCATTTCTCCAACCATTTCACCATCTCTTATAACGACGATACGATCAGATATAGCCATCAATTCTGGAAGTTCTGAAGAAACCATTACTATCGCAACTCCCTGGCATGCCAGTTCATCAATAATACGATAGATTTCTGCTTTGGCACCAACATCTACTCCTCTAGTTGGTTCGTCAAGGAATAAAACCTTTGGATTAGAAGCTAAGCATCTGCCAATAACAACCTTTTGTTGGTTTCCACCAGACAAGCAATCTGCTCTGGTTTCAATTGAGTTTGCTTTAATTTGTAATAACTTCCTATATTTTTCGGCAATCTCTTTTTCTTGTTTTTCATTAACGAAACCCTTCTTAGAAATATGTCTTAATACTCCTAGGTTGATGTTTCTAACAATTGGATGAATTAATACAAGTCCATAATCTTTTCTATTTTCAGAAACAAGCGATATACCATTTTTAATTCCTTCTTCAGGTGACTTACAATGAATTGGTTTTCCTTCTAATTCAACTTCACCTTCATATGAATCAATACCATATATTGCTTGAAGAACTTCAGTTCTTCCGGCGCCAATTAAGCCACCAAAGCCAAGTACTTCGCCAGCTCTTACTTCAAAGCTTATGTTCTTAACTTTCTTATTGTTAAGGTTTCTTACCTTCAATATTACTTCGCCAGGAACATTATGTTTTTCACCAAATTGTCTATCTAATGAGTGTCCAACCATCATGGAAATGATTTGACTTTCATTAAGATCTTTAACTAGACCTTCACCAGAGTTTTCGCCATCTCTTAATACACAGATACGATCGCCGATTTCAAAGATATCAGCCATACGGTGTGAAATAAAGATGATACCAACGCCTTCGCTCTTTAATTTACGAATGATATTGTATAAAATCTTTGTCTCATCTAGTGTTAGAGTTGCTGTAGGTTCATCAAATACAATAATCTTTGAATCATAAGATAAAGCTTTAATGATTTCAATCAATTGACATTGAGCGATGGAATATTGCATAACATATGATTGTGGATCAAAATGAATATTTATTCTATCCATTAGTTCCTCACATTGTTTGTTCATCTTATCAAAGTCAACTAGTCCGTTAGTAAGAGGGTACCTACCGGCATAAACATTTTCCGCAATAGTAAGTTTAGGCATTTGTACTAATTCTTGGTGCACAATAGAAAGACCTTTCTTATATGCATCATTAGGATTTTCAATTTTTACCTTTTCACCATTGATATATATTTCGCCTGATGTAGGCTGATGTATACCCGTCAGGACATTCATCAATGTAGACTTACCAGCGCCATTTTCTCCAACAAGGCATAGAACTTCGCCTGCATGTAATGTTAAACTAACATTTTTCAAGGCATGAACAACACCGAAATTCTTGCTGATATTATTCATTTGGAGAATTACATCACTCATATAATATCCTCCTAAATCTATTATGATTTATATGTTTCTTCTATAATCTTATTTTATAAATTAATTTCTTTATAAACAACACAATATTTCCTCCATCTACAGGAAATATTGTATGCGCTTTCATGTTCATTTAAGAAAAAGGCTTGTCAAAAGCATGCAACAAGCCTTTTTGATTAAGCAACTATTAATAGTTCATGTAACGATAATATCTTCTCTTCTTTAGATCGTGATTAGTATTATCTTGCATTGGTTTATCAAGTTCATAAATGATTGAATCACATACGATTGAACAAATCAAAGGTCTGAATTCATCATCAATTGGAAGAGGAATTTCTTTTGTATCATATACTACTACTTCATTAGTTAATGGAGCAATGAATTTTTCAACACGTTCAATTAGAGCTCTGTCTTCATCTTCACCCTTAATGATAATGAATGGAGTATCTTTAACTACTAATTCTAAGCAACCATGGAAGAATTCACCAGCATGGATAATTCTTGTACGCATCCATTGCATTTCTTCTAATACACACATACCTAAGCAATATGCAGCACCATAAGTAGCACCAGCACCTACTAAGAATATTTGATTGTTAGGATCATGATTTCTAGCAGCGAAGTATACTGAACGATTTCTTACAATCTTACCAGCATTTTCTAATGCTTCGCCCATTTCAGCTGTAGCGATTTGTGACCACATCTTGTCATATCCAGCAAAATCACCATGTAAGTTCATAACTCTGAATGCTGGTTCATAATAAGCAAACTTGCTTATATCATGGTCAACTTCAAAGAAGTAATCAGCTAATGCTTTCATTGGAGATTCTTCTTTGTTTCCTTCTTCTTTCTTATAAACGATAGCTAGGTTATGAGCACCTTTGCTACGAGTATAAGCCATAGCTTTGTTTAAATCTGGAGTGTTACCAGTAGCTGATTCAAAAATACATAATGAACCTTCACCTAAGAACTTATGACCACAAGCAGTGATTTCAGCACTTTGTTCGTTGAAGATTGGGAATGTAGTCATTCTCTTAGCCATGAATTCAATAGGCATACCATAAGAATAAGTACCACCATTGCCAATGAAGAATAAACTCTTTAATCCATTGTTATATTCTTTGTCAACAACAGCTTCGATACCTTTAATTAATTCTGATAAATCTGCATAAACTTCTTTTACGCTTTTCATTGTCTTTCTCCTTTATTTCTATAAGTCCATATTAATTCACAATGTAAGTGCTTTCAAAAAAAAGATTTCCTCATAGTAGGAAATCATTTTAACAATCCAAACAACTTATTTTTAGGTACTTCTAAGCCTCTTTTTTTCATTTCATCTTTAATCTCTTTAATTAATTTTTCCTGATTAGGCAAGATTGTACTCTTCTTTCTATTATTAAAATCCTTTAATGCATCCTTTAAACCATCATCAGACATATAT
>CAVCTP010000083.1:0-5380 GCA_963605145.1 Tannerellaceae bacterium | reverse complement strand
GGAAGATAATCATCAGCTCCAGCATCAAGTCCTGCCACTTTATCACTAACTTCTGCTTTAGCTGTTAAAAATAAGACAGGAGTATTAATTCCCATTTCACGAGTTTGTTTCAAAACTTCAATGCCATCTTTTCCTGGCATCATAATATCTAATACAATAGCATCATAGTCACTTGCTTGAATAAAATCTAAAGCATCATTGCCATTATGTACCATATCAACAGCATATTTATTTTTTTCTAACATTACTTTTAATGCTTTCGCAATCGTTACTTCATCTTCAGCAATTAGAATACGCATGGTAATCCTCCTAATACTATTATTTTATGATAAGTTGAAATGTGCTTGAAATTTATTTTATTTTAACTTAAATCTAAAAAATGTAAGCGCTTTAAAAAAATGTTTCACTTATGAATGATAATGATAAAATAGATATGGATGGTAATTCATCCAAGGAAAAGGAGACAAGAATATTAATGAAAAAACTTTTAACAGTTCTACTTGCAGTATTAGTTTGTTTTACATTAGCTGCATGTGGAAATTCAAATGATGGCGGCGATGACACTGCTGCTGTTGGAAAGGTATATTATCTAAACTTCAAGCCTGAAGCTGATGAAGCTTGGCAAGAATTAGCTAAGAAATATACTGAAGAAACAGGTGTTGAAGTAAAGGTTGTTACTGCTGCTAGTGGTAATTATGATACTTCATTACAAAACGAATTAGGTAAGGCTGATAGCGAACTTACTATGTTCCAATTAACTAATGATGGTGCTGTAAGTACTTATGGTGACTATTGCATTGATTTAGCTGGTTCTGGTGTTTATAACGAAATGACTACTCATGATTTCGATTTAACATCTGATGGTAAGACATTAGGTATTGGTTATTGCTACGAATGCTTTGGTATTATCGTAAACAAGGCTTTATTAAAACAAGCTGGATATGAAATTAGTGATATCACAAATTTCGAAACTTTAAAGGCTGTTGCTGAAGACATTCATGCCAGAGCTGATGAATTAGGCTTCGATGCATTCACAAGTGCAGGCTTAGCTGATTCTTCTTCTTGGAGATTCTCTGGTCACTTAATTACTCTTCCTTTACACTATGAAGGTATTACTTCTAAGACTGAAATCAAGGGTACTTATCTAGATGAATACAAGAACATCTGGGATTTATATCTAAACAACTCTGCTACAGATCCAGTTGCTAATAACGAAGCTGGTGATGAAGCTGAAGCTACATTCGGTGAAGGCAAAGCTGTATTCTATCAAAATGGTTCTTGGGAATATAGTGCTTTAACTACTACTTATGGTATAAGCGCTGATGATCTACAAATGATTCCTATTTACTGTGGCCATGGTGGTGAAGAAAATGCTGCATTATGTTCTGGTACTGAAGCTCACTGGGCAGTTAGTAATCTAGCAAGTGAAGAAGATCAACAAGCTACTTTAGATTTCATGAAGTGGGTTGTTACTTCTGATGCTGGTACAACTATGATGGCTGAACAATTCGGTCCTATCCCATTCAAGAGTGCTAAGGAACCTGAAAATGTATTCTTCGCTCAAGCAAATGCATTATTAGCTGAAGGCAAATACAACGTAAGTTGGGCATTCAACTATACTCCTGCTGTTGATGATTTCAGAGCTGGTCTAGTTAGTGCTTTAAAACAATACGCTGTAGATGGCAATTGGGACACTGTTAAGACTGCCTTTGTAGACGGTTGGAACACATTATTAGCTCAAGAAGCTGAATAATTAATCAGATATAGAAAAGGGGACATAGTCCCCTCTTCTATTTTGTTTTAAATAATTAAGGATTGTTTAAAAGAGAATAGAAGGAGATTTGATGAAAAAGAAGAAATATGTGGCTCATGACAGTAACGCTTTAAGTAGCGAACTGATTATTAAGCCTATTAAGAAAAAAGTATGGTTATTTTTAATACCAACTTTTATTTGTTTTTTAATTGGTTTTGTTTGGCCTTTTGTAAGTGGCATCTATTTATCATTTTGCCAATTTAAACTTATAAGAGATGCCTTATTTATTCCATTAGACAAAATAAAAGATGTATGGGTTGGCTTATCAAATTATGTAAGAGCCTTTAGTGATCCTTCATTTAAACAAGCTTTTATATATACCGCAAAATATGCTGTAGTAAGTGTTGTTATTATTAATGTATTCGCTTTCTTTTTAGCTTATTTATTAACATTAAAAATTAAAGGAAGTAGTATTTTTAGATCAATCTTCTTTATGCCAAATTTAATTGGTGGTATTGTTTTAAGCTATATATGGCAATTAATATTTAATGGTATTTTAATTAGATACAATACATATTTAACAGCTAATTCAACCTTTGGCTTTTGGGGCTTAGTTATATTAATGGCTTGGCAACAAATTGGTTATATGATGATTATTTATATTGCTGGTTTCCAATCTGTTTCTGAGGATATATTAGAAGCAGCAGAAATTGATGGTGCTGGTAAATGGACAACTTTATTTAAAGTAATTGTTCCAAATATGATGACAACTATTAGTATTTGTTTATTCTTAACTTTAACAAATTCATTTAAGTTATATGATCAAAACTTAGCACTAACAGGTGGTGCACCAGTTATAACTACAAGCGAAGGTCAAATTAAGATGACTGAAATGTTGGCTTTAAATATATCTAATTCATTCGGTAAGATTAATTCTTGGGCTAAGGGAACAGCTCAAGCTAAGGCTGTTATCTTCTTTATTTTGGTTGCTATTATTTCTTTATTACAATTAAAAACAACTAGAAGTAAGGAGGTACAACAATAATGAAAAAAGAGTCTTCTATAAAAAGAGAAAAAGCTAAGGCTTGGATAATTACAATTGTACTAACTTTAACAAGTCTAGCTTGGGTTATGCCTATTGTTATTGTATTAATGAATTCCTTTAAAAATAAGGGTTCAATTGCTCTTGAAACATTTAAATTTCCAACAAGCGAAAATTTTGTTGGTTTTTCTAACTATTTAAATGGTATTAATGCTGGCAACTATAGTTTCTGGGATTGTGTTAAATATTCTATAATCATTACTGTTTTATCAGTTGCTTTAATACTAATCTGCACATCAATGGCTGCTTGGTATATATCAAGAGTTAATTCTAGATTCGCTAAATTTGTTTATACTTTATGTACATTTAGTATGATTGTTCCTTTCCAAATGGTTCAATTTACTTTATCTAATACGGCTAGTATGCTTCATTTAAATACACCATATACTATTCCTATTGTTTATTTAGGTTTTGGTGCAGGACTTGCCATATTTATGTTTACAGGATTTGTTAAACAAATTCCATTAGAAATAGAAGAAGCAGCGGTAATGGATGGTTGTTCACCAGTTATGACTTTCTTTAAAGTTGTGCTACCAATGCTTTCGCCATCTTTAATATCTGTTGGAATACTAGAAGCAATGTGGGTATGGAATGATTATCTACTTCCATATTTAGTTCTAGATATTAATAAATATCGTACTATTCCAATTCATATTCAATACTTAAGAGGTTCATATGGCCAAGTTGATATGGGCGCAAGTATGGCTTTAATTATTTTGGCACTTCTACCTGTTGTATTGATTTATATCTTCTGTCAAAAATATATTATTAAAGGTGTTGCTGCAGGAGCAGTTAAAGGTTAATTATGAATAGAAAATCAGGCGTTTTAATGCATATAAGTTCCCTTTATTCAAAAAGTGGAATTGGAACAATGGGTGATGAAGCATATAAGTTTGTAGATTTTTTAGTAGATGCTGATCAAACTTATTGGCAAATTCTTCCTTTATCACAAACTGGTTTTGGTGATTCGCCTTATCAATCATTTTCAGCTTTCGCAGGTAATCCTTATCTAATAGATTTAGATTATCTATGTAATGATGGTTTACTTTCAAAAGCAGATTTTGAAAATGTTGATTGGCAATCTGATGATGGTATCAACTTTGGTGTTTTATATGAAAAAAGATATCCTATCTTAAAAAAGGCTTGTAAGAACTTTTTAGATAAAAATGATTTAGATGATTATCATAAATTTGAAAAAGAAAATGATTGGTTAGAAGATTATGCTTTATTTATGACAATTAAAGAAAAATTAAATAATATTTCTTTAATTGATTGGGATTATAAATATAAAACAAAGGATAAAGAAACAATCGATTCAGTAAAAATAGAATATAGTGATACATATAATTTCTGGAAAGTTGTTCAATATTTATTTTTTAAACAATGGTTTAATTTAAAAAAATATGCCAATGAAAAGGGTATAGAAATTATTGGTGATTGTCCATTATATGTTTCAAGTGATTCATGTGATGTATTCTCAAATCCAAAATTATTCTTACTAGATGAAAATCTTATTCCTAAAAAAGTTGCAGGCTGTCCACCAGATGGTTTTGCGGCAGATGGTCAGTTATGGGGAAATCCAATATATGATTGGGATTATCATCTAAATACTAATTTTGCTTGGTGGGTAAAAAGAATTAAACACTTATGTAGCATTTATGACTATGTAAGAGTTGACCATTTTAGAGGTCTTAGTGCTTACTATACTATTGATTATGGTGCCGTTAACGCAAGAGAAGGAAAATGGGTTACAGGACCTGGTAAAGATTTTGTTAAGGCAATTAAAGATAACGTTGGCGATAAGGTAATTGCTGAAGATTTAGGATATATGGATGATGATGTTAAGGATTTACTTAAATATAGTGGTTATCCTGGCATGGGCGTATTAGAATTTGCTTTTGATACTAGGGATGCTGATAGTAATGATAATATTCCTTATAATCTAAAAAAGAATCAAATAGCATATATTGGAACTCATGATAATCAAACAGTAATGGGCTGGATTAAAGAAATTCCTGAGGATAGTTTAAAGTTCTGTAAAGAATATATAAATTATCATGAAGGTGATGAGTTTAATTGGACAATGATTAAATGTCTTATGGCAACAGTATGCGATACAGCAATTGTTCAAGTTCAAGATTTATTAGGCTTAGATGAAAAGGCTAGAATGAATACTCCAAGTACTGTTGGTACAAACTGGAAGTGGATGGTTAAGGAAAATAGTTTCACAAAAGAGTTATGTGAAAAATTAAAAGAAGTAACACATTTATATGGAAGGGCATAATTTATGGCAAATGTAGTTTTAAAAAATATTAAGAAGATTTATCCTCTTCAAGAAAACAAAAAGGGTTTATTTGGTAAGAAAAAAACAGAAACTAAAAAACCAAGCAATCTACAAATTACTGACGAAGGTGTAGTAGCAGTACAAGATTTTAATATTGATATCAAAGATAATGAATTCATTGTACTTGTTGGACCATCAGGTTGTGGTAAGTCTACTACTTTAAGAATGATTGCAGGGCTTG
>CAVCTP010000082.1:0-5465 GCA_963605145.1 Tannerellaceae bacterium | reverse complement strand
CTCGTTGGATTGGTACTCCTAAAAAAGATGGCACATGTGAGGTTAGATTTAGTGTTGAAGATAATCGTTGCACATTGATTTGGAGTTCTAGTGTAACCGTTTTAAAAAATAAACAATGGCAAGTGGTTAATGGTGTAGTAGCTGAAGAACCGCAAGATGTTGTCTATAGTTGGTGGCCATGTAACACACTTTCTGATTATCTTTATGCAACAAATGGTGATACGCAAAAACTTGTTTTTGAAGCAATAGATGATAGCTGCCCAAATCTATTGAAAGGAATGAATGAAGAATATTGCGCATATCATGTTGGTTTCTTTATTTGCGATGAAGACAACAAAATGATTGTAGATTCAGGTAGGCTTGCAATAACAAACTCAAATCAACAGATATCTTTAAATGTTAATGATTATAAAGGCGTGATAGCTGGATATGACACTAACGAAGCATATAACAGAGAATATGACGGCACAGTCTATGAAGGGAAGCCAATTAAAATTGCTGTTCAAATATTTAAGGTAACAAATATGGGCAATGGTTCTGCTGTGAAATTAAATGATGATGAGGTTGCAGAACTTGAAAAAATAATCCATATCTCTAATTAATTTAAAAACAATGTAGTGATTTACATTGTTTTACTAATACTTTATTTAACAATTGAAGATCCACCAATGAATTCTCTAATGATGGAATTTTGATTAATCGCGCTATCATCATCAATTGTTTCTACGAACTTAAGAAATTCCAACATTCTTTGTGCTTCAGCGTATTCTGGTTCACTTCTTTTTATTTCTTGAAGCAATGGCTGGGCGTATTTTTTAAGTACTGCTAACTCATATATACAATTGGAATTAAAGAAGACATCTGCTTCAACATTGAATGGGAAGATATTTACATTTTCTGATTTTCTTACCTTTGCCCATTCTTGAATGATAGTGCTAGCACTTCTTCCTCTAAATTGATGGTCTCTCACTAATCTCCTTAACATTCTAGCATCAGTTGTAGGAATACGATTATGATGGTCTATACCAATTGGGGTAAATGGTGAGATATAGATTTTAAACTTTTCATTATCATTTACACTATCAGTTAATAATTTATTTAAAGCATGTATTCCTTCAATAACAATGACACCATTTTTATCTAATTTAGTAAGTCTAGTACCAAATACTTTTGTATTATTGAGAAAATCAAATACTGGTAAATCTACTTCTTTATATTGTAGTAATTCATTTAATTGTTTTTTAAATAGATCAGTATCTACAGCTTTAATTGATTCTAAATCTATTTCACCATTTTCATCTCTTGGTTTTTCATTTGCTTCTACAAAATAATCATCTGTTCCTAAATATAAAGGTTTAAGTCCATTTACTCTTAATTGAATACATAATCTTTTGGCAAAGGTAGTTTTGCCACTACTTGATGGTCCACATATTAAGACAACACGTTTATTTTCTTGTTTAATCATGTCAGAAATATCAGAGATATTCTTTTCATGAAGTGCTTCTTGCATTAAGAATAAGTCTTCATATTTGTTTTTATCTTTAGTCATTTCATTTAAATCCGCTATGAATTCAACATTCATAAGGTTGCCCCATTTATTTGCTTGCGAAAAGGCATTATATAAAAGTGTTTGATCTTCATATTCTGGTATTTGTAATGGATTTTCAGGATGCGGATATCTCAAAAGTGCTCCTACCTTATATGGTCTTAATTCAAAATATTGTAGATAAGAGGTAGAAGGTACCATCAAATCATAGAAGATATCTACTTCATCATCTAATGAGAAAATATGAATAGAATCAATATTATTAATAGAGTTTAATAATTTATATGTTTCCTTTAATTTATGAGATTTGGCAAGTTCTAGCGCCTGCTTCTTACTCATATATTCTTTATTAATTGGTATATCCAATTTCACAAGTTCTTTCATTCTATTTTCAACTGCTTGAATTTGTTCCTTAGAAATTAAAGGATTAGTAAAGGTATATAAACCTTTATTTAAAGAGTTGGCAATTGTTACTAGTGTTTGTTTGCCACATATATCATGTACTGCTTTGATATATAGTAGTTCTAAAGAATTTTGATAGATTGTCCATGTTGCTTGATTGGTAATATCTAAAAATTGTAGGGTACCATCATGAGTTAAAATATGTTTTAGTCCACGATAACAATTATCAAATATACAAGCATAAATAGGATAGGGCATTTTATCTTTATATTCTTGTAATACTTCTTCAACAGTAGTTCCTTTATTTATTTCAATAGTTTCTTCTATTAGTTTTGGACCACTAATTTTAATTTTTATCATTTCATTTGTTTTCATATTTAAATTATAAAATTTATGTAATTGTTAGTAAAACCTAATAGATTATAAAGGTTATAATTATCATAATGTTTAAGATATTTTGTAAGTTATTTGTTAAGGATTATCAAAATATAGAAGACAGCAAAGTTAGAGAAAGATATGGCATGGCCACATCAATATTTTCTATTATTTGTAATATATTTATGGTTATCTTTAAGTTAATAATTTCTTATATTACTAATTCGGTATCTATTAGAGCTGATGCATATAATAACTTGAGTGATGTTGGTTCTAATTTAGCGTCTTTATTTGGTTTTAAACTTTCTAATAAACATCCTGATAGAGAACATCCATATGGTCATGGTAGGATGGAATATATATCAGGTATGATAGTTGCTTTCTTAATTTTATTAGTTGGTTTTGAAGCTTTAAAGGAAGCAATCTCTAAAATAATTAATCCTATAACAATTAAATATAGTAATATCGCAATATTGATTTTAATTGTTTCGATATTAACTAAATTGTTGATGTCATATATTAATAAACAAGCTGCTAAAACTATTGATTCGCCAACTTTAGATGCCGCCAGTCAAGATAGTATTAATGATGCAATTATGACTTCTGCTACACTTTTTTCTTTAATTGTTTTTAAGATATTTGATATTAATGCTGATGCTTATGTGGGATTAATTGCTTCTATATTTGTTTTAAAGTCAGGACTCGGAATATTTAAAGAGGTTATGGATACAATATTAGGCAAGGTTCCTAGTAAAGAACTAATTGATGAAATAGAAAAAGATGTATGTGCTCATGAAGGTGTTCTGGGAGTTCATGATTTAATGATGCATGATTATGGTCCAAGCCATCGTTTTGTGGTATTACATGCGGAAGTGGATGCCAGCATTCCTGTTATGGAAATCCATGACACCATTGATAATATTGAAAATGAAATATTAGAAAAATATAAGATTCTTGCGACTATTCATATGGACCCAATTGATACAAAAGATGAATTAGTTAAAGAATTAAAAGTTAAGATTAAGGATATTGTTTTAAAGATAAATGATCAATATAACATTCATGATTTAAGAGTTGTTAGAGGCACTACTCATACCAATATTGTCTTTGATGTTTTAATACCTGCTGATGATAAGATTAATCATGAAGAATTAAAGAAGACCATTGATAAAGAGGTTAAGAAACTAGATAGTAAATATAATACTGTAATACAAATAGATCATGCTTTTGTATAATGAAGAAAAGGAAAAATGATATGAAAATATATAGAAATAAAGATGAAAAGATTAGAAATCTAATCGAAGAAGGTATCTTAAAAAATGGCGGTTATTGTCCATGTCGAAGAGAACGTATTGAAGATAATAAATGTATCTGTCAAGAATTTAGAGATCAAATAGCTGATCCTAATTATGAAGGATATTGCCATTGTATGCTTTACTATAAGGAAAAATAATGAAGCATTGTATTATTGTGAAATTTAAGAAAGATGTTGATTATAAATCTTTAATTCCAGAGATTAAGGAATTGTTTAATAATTGTAAAGAAATTGTTGGAATTGATGATGTTTTGGTATATGAAAATGTAATTGATAGAAGCAATCGTTATAATTTGATGATACAAATTATTATGAATAAGGATGCTTTAAGTACTTATGATGAATGTATATATCATAAGATATGGAAAGATAAATATGGTTCTTTAATTGAAAGTAAGGCTATATTTGATATGGAAGATGCCTATTAAGAAATCAAGGCAACCATTAAATCATTAACATTTGTTCCAGTTGGACCAGTTATTATTAAACCATCAACTTGTTTTAAAGTATTATATGAATCATTATTATCTAGAAATGAATCAATATCAATATTCAGTTCTTTTATTTTATTTATTACATCCTTATCAATATAGCCACCCGCAGCATCAGTTGGCCCATCGCTTCCATCACTTCCCAAAGAAAATAAGGCAACATTATCATTAATAAATCTAGCAGCAGATAATGCTAGTTCTTGATTTCTACCGCCCTTACCATTACCGGTAATTTTAACTACTGTTTCTCCACCCATAATAAGGCAAGTTCCTGGCTCTTGCTTATTGGCAAGCAAAGCAAGTTCTTTACCCACATCTTTGGCAATGCCTTGTTCATTGTCTTTAATTATTATTGGCTTATATCCGAGTTGTTTTGCTTTATTATATGCCGCAAGACACAGCTGTTTAACTGAACCACTAATTATTGTTTCAACATCTTCAATATTTTTTGGTGTTTCAATATTAATATATTTCATGGCTTCATCTGATAAGTTTAAAGAATATTTATCAATAATATTTAAAGCATCTTGACATGACGAACTATCACCATATGCTGGACCTGATGCAATCATATCTAAAGGGTCATTAATAATATCTGATAATACAATCGAAAATATATGGGCTGGTTTACAATGCAAAGCAAATTTGCCACCTTTAACTTTAGATAATCTTTTTCTAATGGTATTAATCTCATTAATTGAAGCACCTGATTTTAATAATTGATCATTTATATCTTGCAGTTCTTCTAAAGATAAATAAGAATCTTCAAATAGGGCTGAGCCACCACCTGATACTAAAAAGATAACAGTATCTTCTTGAGATAAATTTTCTGTAATTTCTAATACCCGTTTAGTTGCTTTAAAGGTATTTTCATCACTTATGGGATGGCCTGCTTCATACATCTCACAATTTTTTATTGATGATTTAATATGCCCATATTTAGATATAACTATGCCCTCATCAATATCAATAATCTCTACTGTACTTTTAGCCATTTCATAAGCAGCCTTACCAATGGCAACTAATATTTTCTTACCATTAGAAAATGTTTTTCCTTCTAATGCTTTTCTTACTGCTTCATTAGGCTTTACTTGATTAATGGCATATTCGATTATTTGCTTTGCATCATCTTTTAAATTCATATAAACATTATAATTTTAAAGCTTATTTGTAAGCAAATATCTACATAAATTGTTTATTATTTGATACAATTTCCTTGCGTGTTTAAAAGAATATTAAAAATACTATTACTTGTAATTATAGTTGCGACAAACACAATTAATATTCATGCCGAAGGGCTATCTTTATCTGTATCTTCATCTGAGCCTAGATGTGG
>CAVCTP010000081.1:0-5526 GCA_963605145.1 Tannerellaceae bacterium | reverse complement strand
CTAAGAAATAATTAAAATTAAACATTCATGATATTGATATTACATTCAATAAAATGAATGTTTTTTATTTGCATAAAAAAACAATTTAGATAACTATATCTAAACTGTTGATAGCAAATTATTTATTGTTTAAATTATCTTATAAAGTTTGTTGAAACTCTATCTTCCTTAATAGGTAAACCATATTTTTGCTTACCTAGTTCAATTGATTTCATTAAAAATGCCATATTATTTGCTAGAGTTCGCATTGTTTGCATTCCTTCTAAATCTAAACTAGCTTCACCAGCTTTACTGCCAAATGCCATATTCCAATATTGACTAGGGCATATAGGCATATTAGAAATTGTAAAATATCTATTTATTTCATCTAGTGCAGTTGTACATCCTGCTCTTCTAGCAATGGCAACTGCAGCACCAACCTTCATTGTTTTATCAAAATTAGATGAATAGAATAAACGATCTAAAAAGGAAATAAGATTTCCATTAGCTCCAGCATAATATACTGGAGTACCAACAACTATGCCATCAGCTTCTTTAAACTTTACATTAACTTTATTCACAATATCATCAATGACACATTTACCATTTGTATGACAATATCTACAAGCTAAACACCCTCTAATATCTAAATTACCTACTTGGATAATTTCATATTCAATATTTTCTTTATCAAATATCTTTCCCATTTCTTTTAAAGCTAGTTCAGTATTTGAATTTGCTAGTGGTGAGCCATTTATCATTAAAACTTTCATTGTATTTCCTTTCTATAAATATTAATTATTTCTTATTTTTCTCATACTTTAGTTGGAAGTATAACTTAATAAAGGTAATCAAAGGAATAAATGGTAGTGCTATTAGGAAAAAATTCTTATAATTTGTTTCTAATGAAATACTACTGATTGCTATGGCAAAGAATAACATAAATTGCCATGTTAAACTCTTTTTAATTGCTTTTGAATCTTCATCAAATACCTTATTTTTGATTTCGCTTTTAAATGGTGCTTTTAGATATATATAGGAAGATATTTGTTTTGATATAAAGAAATATAAAGCAAATATCGCAAATAGTATTAAAATTGACCACCATTTTTGAATTAATCTATCAAGCATAAAAACAGCTATATAGGTAAATAGGGCATATAGAATCTCATTAATACCAAAAAATAACAATAGATCTGCTTCTGAGATATATCTTTTTTGATATGTATTACATTTGTTGCATCTAACTTTTCCAGTGGTATAGTTTTCTATATTGGCGCAACACGAGAAAGTAATGTTCTCACCACATTTTTCACATTTAATTTTCATGTATATATTATAACCTTAATGTATTTAATGTTATAATTTAATCAAGGAAGATATGTATCATATAAGCGATATTAAAAAATTCATACGTTGTGGAAGATATTATTTTTTAAATATAAATGAAAATAATGCCTTTAAACCATATCTAAGAACCGATGAATCTATCGATGATTTAATAATTAAATATCTATGCAAAGATGAAGAATGCTTTATTGGTGTTAAAAATGATTTAAAAGAAAGATTTTTAAATGAAATAGATAATTATAATTGGTTTACTCGTCCTAGATTAATGGATGGTGAATTAAGAATTAATATTCCTTTTATTCATCGCAAAGGTAATATATATGATTTATACTTTACATATTTCAAAACAACAACAAAGGGTTTTGATGAAATAACAATTTCAATTAGTAAACAAATATTTGAGAAATATGGTTTTAAAATAGATAATATTTATTTAATTTATCTTAATCCTAAATATATAAGTAATGGTGTACTTGATGTAAATGAATTATTTATTACTACTAATCAATATAAAGAAGAAACATTAAAGGAATATATAGAGAATAATTGTATAGATTATAGTTTTTATATTAATGAATTAGAAAATAAAACAATTAATGATTTTCCTAGTAAGAAATGTAAATATTGTAGATTAAATGGTATATGTGAATATTATGATGAGTGTTTTCCTAATGAATCTAAATTAGAAAATGATAGCATCTTAACTTTAGCATCTAGTCAATATAAGAATGATATGTATGAAGATGGTATTAGATATTTAAAGGATGTTGATATACAAAGATTAGAAGGCAATAAGGTACAATATGCGCAAATTATGGCTGATAAAAATGGTGGTATTTTTATTGATAAACCAGCTTTAAAACATTTCTTAGATAAATTATCAATAAGACCTATTTCTTTTATTGATTTTGAATGGGATTCTTTTTTAATACCTCCATATAAAGGTATGAAACCTTTAGGTGTTTTATGTTTTGAATATGCTTTATATTATATTGATGAAAATGGTACTATTGAACATCGAACATTCGTAGGAACTCATGATTGTCGTAAGGAATTTATTGATGGTCTTAAGATGCATTTGCCTAAAGAAGGCCCAATTCTAGCCTATAATGCCGAAGGTGCCGAAAAGTTAAGATTAAAAGAGTTGGCTGATATATATCCTGAAGATAAAGATTTTTTAGAAGGTATTATTGATAGATTTGTTGATTTGGCAACACCTTTTATTGAAGGCATGGTTTATGATATTAGGATGCAAGGAAACTATACTTTAAAAAAATTAGTAGACATATGTTCTGATTATTCATATAAGAATCTAGATATATATGATGGAATGGAAGCTGTATACAATTGGAGGGACGTCGATAAGGGAAGTGACGATGGTCAAAAGATAGTAGACAACCTAAAAGAATATTGTAGCTTAGATGCATATGGTTTATTTTTAGTTTATAAATGGTTGGTTGAACTCATAGTTGAGTCTAAATAAATGCAAAAAAGGAGGTAGACTTATGAAATTTGCGATTTATGGTGAGAACGTGACCATCAAAGATGACATGAGAGAAAAAATCGAAAAAAGATTATCAAGTCTCAATAAGTATGTTGTTATTGATGAGTCTCAAAGTGCCAAAGTAACAGTGAAGATTTATGGAGGATCAGCACTAAAAGTAGAAGTAGGAGTACCAAGCAAAGTAGGACTATTAAGAGCAGAAGTTGTTCACGAAGACTTCTCAACCGCTATTGATTTAGCAATCGATAAAATAGAAGACCAAATTCGACGCAATAAAGGGAGATTGTCAAGAAGACACAAGGATTCCATAGCTGAGAGTTTCTATGAAGAGAATAATGAAGTAGAGACTCCAGTAAGAACTAAAATGTTATATGCAGAAGAAATGGTTTTGGATGAAGCTATAACACAAATGGAAATGTTGTCTCACTCATTCTTCATTTACAAAGATATAGATAGTGAAAAGATTGCTGTTGTTTATAAAAGAAATGATGGCGGTTATGGCTTAATCGAAGTAAGTGAATAAAATGTAATAATCACCCCTAAGCGTTAGAAAGGGGTGATTATTTTGTCTAGAAGAAGTAGTGAAGAGGATGCTAAGTTATTTGAATTAATTGATATTTTAAGCATCAGTTATCGCGAACATAAGAGAATGCTTGATGAATTAGATAATGGTTATAGAAGCATGGATTATCAAAGAGAAAAGAATTCGCGCAAAGTATGTTATCGTTTTGAAGGTGTTATAGCTAATATGTCACAAGAAATAAGACTTATTCTAGAAGCAGAAGTATTAGGCAATAAGAAGGGTACAAAGTGGTATAGAGAGTATTATAGTGTGTCACAATATTACGTTAAGCGCAAGATAGCATATCGTAAATTTATAGAAGCAATTAATAAATAATTGATATAATTGAAGTATCGAATAAGGGAGATTTTTATTATGTTAAAAGGTATAGCAACATCTAGTGGTATTGCAATTGGAAAGGTATATAAATTAGAACAACCAAAAATTGAAATTCCGCTTGAAGTTAAAAGTGTTGAAGAAGAATTAAATATTTTTGAAAAGGCTCTTGCTAAAACTGTTAGTGATATAGAATTGATCAAACAAAAAGCATCTTCTACCTTAAAAGAAGAAGAATTAGCAGTATTTGATGCTCATTTGATGATGGTTCAAGACCCTGAATTCATTGATCAAATTAAGACTGCTATTAATGGTGGCGCAAATGCTGCAAGTGCGACTAAGACTGTATCAGATTCTACAGTAGAAATGTTTGAAGGAATTGATGATCAATATTTCAAAGAAAGAGCAGCTGATGTAAAGGATGTATCTTTCAGATTATTATGCAATATTCTAAATTTAACTATTCCTGATTTAACTACAATTGATGAAGAAGTAGTTATCGTAGCACAAGAAATGACTCCTAGTGATACAGCTCAATTAAACAAAAAATATGCTTTAGGTTTTGTTACTGAAATAGGTGGTAAAACATCTCACGCTGCTATTATGGCAGTAGCTCTAGGTATTCCAGCAGTAGTTGGTTGTACTGGCGTTATGGAAACTGTTAAGCATGGTGATACTATCATCTTAGATGCTAAAGAAGGTGTTGTAATTGTTAATCCTGATGAGGCAACTTTGGCAGATTATACCAAGAAAAAAGATGCTTTCCTACAAGAAAAACAAGCATTACAAGTTTTAAAGGATAAACCAAGCATTACTTTAGATGGCCATAGAGTTGATATAGTTGCTAATATTGGCAATCCTAGTGATATGGATGTTGCTAATGAAAATGGTTGTGAAGGTGTTGGTTTATTAAGAAGTGAATTCCTATATATGGACAAAACTGATGCTTTCCCAAGCGAAGAAGAACAATTCAATGCTTATAAAGAAGTTCTTGAAAAAGCTCATGGCAATAGAGTTGTTGTTAGAACTTTAGATATCGGTGGAGATAAGAAACTTCCTTACTTTGAATTTGAACCTGAAATGAATCCATTCTTAGGTTATCGTGCAATAAGATTATGCTTAGATAGAAAAGATATATTTAAAGATCAAGTTAGAGCATTATTAAGAGCTTCAGTATATGGTAAGCTTGCTATAATGTTTCCAATGATTGCAACTATCAACGAATTTGTTGAAGCTAAAGACTTTGTCTTAGAACAAAAACAAGCACTATTAAAAGAAGGATATAAAGTATCAGATCAAATCGAAATAGGTATGATGGTAGAAATTCCTGCTACTGCAGCACTTGCTGATGAATTCGCAAAACATGCTGATTTCTTCTCAATCGGAACTAATGATTTAATCCAATACTCAATGGCTGCTGATAGAATGTCAGAAAAAGTATCTTACTTATACCAACCATTAAATCCATCTATCTTAAGACTTGTTAAGATGGCAATTGATGGTGCACATTCTCAAGGTAAATGGTGTGGCATGTGTGGTGAAATGGCTGGTGATCCAATTGCTGCTCCAGTATTATTAGGATTAGGCTTGGATGAATTCTCTATGTCTAGTTCAAGAATTCTACCAACTAGAAAGATTATCACATCTTTAAATAAGAAAGAGATGGAAGACTTAGCTGCAAAAGCACTTAAGTGTCAAAGAGAATCAGAAGTAATAGAACTAGTTAAAAGTGTATTAAAGTAACAATTATTCAAAATCCAAAACCAATAAAGAGTTCAATTTTGAACTCTTTTTA
>CAVCTP010000080.1:0-5699 GCA_963605145.1 Tannerellaceae bacterium | reverse complement strand
AAAGGTAGTTTTATTGATAAGAATAAAGCAATTTATGAAGTATATGAAAAATATATTAATCGATTAGATGAAGAAGAAAAAATAGATACCATTGGTCTAATTAGATATGCTATTGATAAGGTAGATAACTTAGATTTAGATATTATTACATTAAAAGAATATCCCTTACAACCATTAGATATACAACTAATCAAAAAGATAAGTAAGGAATATGAAATAAAGTCTTTATGTGATTTATATGAAGTTAAAGATAAAAATATTCATATTGAATCATATAAGAATTGTTATGGTGAAAGTAATGAAGTAGGTATTATTATTGATGATATATTGGCAAATCATCCAAGTGATCAATGTGTTATTGCTTGTGCGGATTATCCTAAATATTCCCAAATATTTTATGATTATAGCGCTAAATATAATTTGAATTTAACCTTTGGAAATGGTTTATCATTAATAAATTCTTATCCTGGTAAATTATTAAAACAATATTATTATTGGACAAGTGCTGGTAATTATGGTTGGCAACCTTTTATTGAATTAATCAATAGTCCTTATTTTAATTTTGAACTATTGAAATCTAATTTAGAAATAAATACAAATGACTTTTGGAAAAGAGTTTCTAAATTAAGGATTACTAATAATATTAATGAAAATAAGAAAACCATAGAAGAATTTAAAAAGGCTATATCGAGAAATGATATTAATGATAATGATAAGTTAGAGAAATATTTAAATGATATAGAAATTGTTATTAATGAATTTAATTTACCTATAGAAGAATTTATTAATAAATATAGTAGAAATAGAAATGGTGAATTTGCATCTAATTTTGATGAAGCAGCAAAGACCACTATTATTAATGAAATTAAAACAATTAAGAATATTGGTTTGGATATAACAGATGATATTATTGAAGTCTTATTAAAAAAGATGGTATATCGCCAAGGTAATAAACCAGGATATATTCATATATGTTCTATTTCAGATGGCTTATCATCACTTAGAAATGTTTTATATGTTTGTGGTTTATCATCTACTACTTATCCTGGTTCACCTAAGGAGAATCCTTTATTATTAGATGAAGATTTAAGTTTCTTTGATAATGAAGATTTAAGTTCAAAGGGAAAGATTATAAGAAAAAAGGAAGATTTATTAAATCTAGTTAAACTAGCATCTTCTTTAGACAATAAGATATATCTGTCATATCCAGGATTGAATGTATCGGAATTAAAGAAGAATAATGCTTCATCATTATTGTTTGAGTTATATAAAACAGAACATGGTTTAGAAAAATCACTTAAGGATTTTTTAAGTGATGTTGAAAAGGTAGAATACTTTGAACCAAGATTATCCACATCAAGAACAATAGGACAAGCATATAACAACAATGATGTTATTAATTTTATAGAGAATGTTTCAAACAATAATATCAATTATGCAATTGAAGCAGATAGATATTCACCATCTGCTTTAAATTTATTCTTTTCATGTCGTAAACAATTTTATTATCAATATGTTTTAAAAATAGCTAGTCCTGATGACTATGATCCATATGAGGTAATCTCCGCCAATGAACAAGGTACCCTAGCCCATAGCTTAATGGAATATCTACCAGATCATAAGATGGATAAAGAAACTTTTATTAAATTCTCTAGTGATGTCTTTGATGAATATATGAAGATATCAGTTCCTTTAATTAAAGAAAATATTGAAAATACAAAACAAGAATTTTTAGATATGTTGGCTAATGGTTGGGAATTTGATAATAGATTTAAAAGAGAAGTTGCTTTTAAAGAAGAAGATAAGACAACAATACATAAAGAATCGGGTGTTAAGATTCATGGTTATCCTGATAGAGTTGAATTAACTAAGGATGGTAAGGCTATTATTGTTGATTTTAAGACCGAAAGAAAGATGAATAGCCATATAAAGGATGATGTTAATACTTGTCTACAGGTATTGATTTATGCCTATATTGTTGAAAAAGAAATGAATCTAGAAATAGATCATTGTGAATATCGAATGTTAAGATTTACTAATGGCATTATTACTTGTAAGTATGATGATGAAATTAAAAAAGAACTAGCTGATAAATTAATTACCTTTAAGAATGCTATAGATAATAGTGATTATCATATTGAACCATTCACAAGTGCTGAAGAGAAGTTGAGATGTAAATATTGTAAGTATTCTTCAATATGTGGAAAGGTGGTTGTAGATGATGAATAACTTAAGCATGGATGAAAAATCAAGAGTAAGTATTGTTGAAGATATCGATACCAATATTTTTGTTGAGGCTGGTGCTGGTTCTGGTAAGACCACCATGTTGGTAAATAGAATGGTGGCTATGATAGAAGCAGGCAAGCAAGTAGAGAAGATATGTGCTATCACCTTTACTAAAAATGCTGCTTTAGAATTCTATGAAAGATTTCAAGCTAAGTTAATAGAAAGGTCTAATCCTAGTAATCACAATAAACCAAAGCACGCTGGAGATTTACCTGAACCAAATGATTTAAGTCGTTCTAGATGCGCTAAGGCCTTAGAAAATATTGATCTATGTTTTATGGGAACCATCGATTCCTTCTGTAATATGATACTTTCCGAACATCCAACAGAAGCAATGATTCCAAGTGATGCTAGATTAATTAATGATAATGAGGCAAAACAAATATATAAACAATTCTACATTGATATTAGAAGAGGAAAATATGGTGATAATTTAAAACTATTAAGCGATAGATTTAATATGTTCTTTTGGGGTGCCGAGGATAACTTTGCCATATTAATAAAAGAAATAATGGATAGAAGAAATGTTAATTTCCATTATGATGATGATTTATGTATTGATTTCTATAAATGTTTCTCAAAACAAAGAAATGATATTAAAAAAGTATTAAATAAATTTAAAGTAGATACTAGTAAGATTGTATTACCTTTAAAAGATGAAACATTAGACCCTATAGAAGTATTTAATAGTTATAATGAAACAATTCAAAGAGATTGGAAATATAACTATAAGGGTGTAGAAATTGCTTTAAATGGAATTAAAGACTTAAGTTATGAAGCAACATGTGAAGAACTTGGTTTCACAAATGAAAGTGTTATAAGGCAACAAGATAATAAAATAATATTAAATATTAAAGATAAAGATAATGTAGATGCTTTAATCTATAAACTACAAAATTATAAATATCAAAATACTTTAAAGTTCTTATTAGAATGTATAAAACCATTAGAAGAATTAATGAGAAAGCAAGGTAAGTTTACCTATTTTGATTATCTATATTATTTAAGAAATATGTTAGTAACAGATTCTAAAAAAGATGGTAAATTAATATCTTATATTTATGATAGACATAGTTATTTCTTAATAGATGAATTCCAAGATACTAATCCTATGCAAGCAGAGATATTCTTCTATCTTGCGGCTAAAGATCCTAGACAAACATCTTGGAAGAATTGTGAACCTAAAGATGGCTCATTATTTATCGTTGGTGATCCTAAACAATCGATATATCGCTTTAGAAGTGCTGATGTTTCTTCTTATTTAAATATTAAAAAATTATTTGAGGGATATAAGAATTGTAAAGTTAAATATCTAGTAAATAACTTTAGGTCAAAGAATGTTATTAAACAATACTTTAATGATGTTTTTGAAGAAGTAATGGATATAGATACTCTTGACCAAAGTAAATATCAAGATATTGAAAATTGTGATTCAAGTGAATTGGATGAATTTAAAGGAATCTATAAATATACTTCTTATACCGATTCTTTAAACGAAATATATCCTGAGATGGAAGATAGTCTTAGAGTTGCTGAGGTGATTAATTCAATTATTAAATCTGATAAAAAAATAATAGATAATGGAATACTAAGAAAAATAAAGTATTCTGACTTTATGCTTATTACTTATAGTAAAAAGAAAATAGATAAATTTATCAAAACATTTAAGAGTTTAAACATACCAATAAGAGTTGAAGGCAAAGTCTTATTTAATCAATCACAAGCTTTAAAAACAATTACTAGTATTTATAAAACTATTAGTTCTAATGATCAAATAGCTTTAATAGAAACATTAAAAGGTCCTATATTTGGTTTTAATGATAATGATTTAAATGAATATAAAAAAGAAGGAAATATATTTAAATTAGATTTTAATAAAGATTATAAAGATACTGGTATAGACTCAGCATTAAAGAAACTAATAGAAACAAGTAAGAAAATTGATAATCAAACTCCTTCTTCATTATTTGAATTAATAATCGATGAATATGAAATATTTAAATATTTAAGTAGTGATAGTTTAGAGATTATTTATTATGCTTTAGAGTTAATAAGAAATGAAGAGTTAAGTGGTAATATTGTTACCTATGAAGATACTATAAATTATTTAAATGATTTAATTAATGATAATTCTGATATAGAAAGAAGTTTAAGTTTAAAACAAGATATTGATGCGGTACATATTGCAAATCTACATAAGGTAAAAGGATTAGAAGCACCAATTGTAATACTAGCTAAACAAGGTATAAGTAAAAAAGCACCATCAATTAGAATAGAATATAGTGATGATTTAAAGACCAATGAAACTATAGCTGATGGTCATATCTTTGCTTTTAAAGAGCCTGATGAGACTTTATACAATATTATTGAAACAAGTGCTTATAAGGACTATGCCGATAAAGAAGTAGAAAGTTTAAAAAAAGAAGTTGATAGATTAATATATGTTGCTGCCACTCGAGCAAGAAATGTTTTGATTGTTAATGAAACAATGCAGAAAAAAGGAGACAAGTTCTCCAGTGCTGGTAAAAGAAATCAATGGTACTATCTACTTGAAAAAGTTAAGGATGATATCTTTAAAGTTGTTAAAGAAGATAATGCATTTATAAGTAGTGTTGGTAAGCATGTGAATGCAAGTGACTTATATGATATTGAATCTTTAAAACAAGATGATATTTCAACATATCAATATAAAAAACCAAGTGAGATTAAATATAGTTCAAAGATTGATGACTCATTAATTGATGAAGAAACAAATAATGATGCGACATTACTTGGAACTATGGTACATAGATTATTAGAAATGATAATTATGTCAAAGGATAAGTTAAATAAAGATGATATGATTAACAACATTCTTAATGAATATGTAACATCAGAACATATTGATAATAAGAATGATTATAAACAAATCTTAAATGATGTATATGACAAAATGCATAATGGTGGCTATCCTCAAGTTAATGGTATAAAACAAGATATCTTACCTCTATTATTAAGTAAAGATGTTAAAACATATTGTGAAATACCTTTTACATATAAAGATGACTCTAATACTATATGGAAAGGTATTATTGACTTAGTTTATGAAAAAGATAATGAGTTACATATTATTGATTGGAAAACTAATAAAGAAAACATTGGCTTAGACGAGGAATATAAATCACAATTAGAGGCTTATACAAAAGCAATAAAAAACATCTTAAATAAAGATGTAAAAGATGCTTATATTTATCATATAGATATTAATTAGTTTTTATTATGCTTATTAATTATTAGATTATAAACAATTAAACCAATAATAGATATCAATATAGTCACAATTAATACATTGGTAGTAGATTTATATTCTTGTCTAGATAGATAATCACCAGTCATAGTTGATGTTATAACACTTGGGATTCTCGCAAAGAAAA
>CAVCTP010000079.1:0-5794 GCA_963605145.1 Tannerellaceae bacterium | reverse complement strand
GTTACGTGGTTATACATATCAAGATGAACCAGAAGAAGCAACTATAAAGGCTCTTAACTGGTTGAAGGAGGAATAATGAAAAGAGAACAACTTTATGGATGTAATTTTCACTATACAAGATATCCGCTTTCATATTTCATTGATTGTATGAAGAAGTATGGTTTGAAATACTTAGAATTCTATGCTGCTACACCACATTTTCATGTAGATGATTATAATGCTGATGAAGCTAGACAAATTAAGAAACAATTAGATGATGCTGGTTTAAGTGTTAAGGTTATTACAGCTGAACAATGCTTATATCCTATTTCAATGGTTTCACCTGATCCTATCGCAAGAGAAAGAGCTTTAAAATATTATGAAAAAACTTTAGAGTTGGGTCATGCTTTAGGTTCTGAGGCTTTCCAAGTTATGGGAGGTTTCCCAGTTAAAGGACAAACAAAACAAGATTATGAACCATTAGTAATGCAAGGTTTATATCGTGTATGTGAGAAGGCTAGAGAATATGGCATGAAGGTAATTCTTGAGGCTGATGCTAGTTCGGCAGTACAAGGTTGTAAAGAAATAAAAGAAACAATTCAAAAATTAAATCATCCAAATCTTACAGGAATGATAGATTTTGGTGCTTTATATTTTAATAATGAAGATTTTGAAGAAGGTTGTAAGATTTTAGGAGATGATTTATTCCATATCCATGCGAATAATGTCCAAGGACATAAATCATGTTTTCCAATCTATGATGGTGATATAGATTGTAATGAATGGTTTTCAATTCTTGATAAATATAATTACCAAGGTGGAGTTACTCCTGAATTATGGGGTTTTAGATTTGTTCATGAAGCTGACGAGGTATTCGCAAAGACAGTTGAATTCTGGGACAAATATTTAGAAAACTAATACAATCTCCTTGAATATTTAAAAGGGAGAATAATATGTTTGCATACATGAATCATGGTAAAGATTTTTATAAGAGACTATTTACTTTAGCCTTGCCTTTATTCGTCCAGCAAACAGTTACTTCAAGTTTAAATATCATTGATAACTTTATTGTTGGCTCACTTGGTGAAAATGCTTTGGCAGCTATTACCGTAGCCAACATTCCTTTGAGAGTATTAATGCTATTGTGCTTTGGTGCTCAAAGTGGAACTACAATTTTAGTCAGCCAATATTGGGGTAAAAAGGATAAAGATTCTATTAGTAAAATCTTAGGTGTAGGTTTATTTGTAACAGTTTCTGTTACTATGATTTTTGTTTTAATAGTATATACTATGCCATATAAATTTATGTCCTTATTTGGTAATGATCCAGAAGTAATAGAACTATCTATAGAATATATAAAGATATTGGTTATTTATTATTTGTTCCAAGGGTTTGTAGGAATTTATAATTCCTCAATGACTGCTATGGAGATGCCATTATTTAGTACTATTATGGTATCTAGTTCGACAATTTTAAAAATATTCTTAAATAATGCTTTAGTAAAAGGAATGTTTGGTTTTAAATCATTAGGAATTAAAGGTGCTGGTTTATCATCATTAATAACTGTATTAATTCAATTTGTTTGCATACTTTTACATATGAATTTCAATAGTTCTTTTAAGGTAAATGTCAATTATCTATTAAGACCTGGTATTGATATGGTTAAAAGATATATCGCTAATGCGGGAACAGTAATAATGAATGAAACTCTATGGGGTTTTGGTTCTTCAATGATTGTTAATGTAATGTCACATATGCAAAATAGTGCTATTATTCTTTCAGCTTATTCTGTAGCAAATAATATAGATACTTTAACAATTGCCTTCTCTACTTCTTTATCAAATACTGCTGCTGTAATTGTTGGTAAAGAAGTTGGGGCAAAACATGATAAAAAACAAGTAGAAAGAATTGGTTGGACAATGCCAACCGTTAGTTTAATTGTTGGTATTTTCTTTGGCGCTGCTTTAAATATTCTAGGTAGAACATTAGGATCAACCTTCTTGTTTTCCTATTATAATTTGTCAGAAGCATCTTCCAATGTATGTTTAATAATGATTAATATCTTCTCATTTGTTGTTCCACTTAAAGCGTTCAATGATGCAATAGTCGTTGGTGTACTAAGAGGTGGAGGAGATGTTAAGTTTGCGGCATTAATAGATTTATTTCCTTTGTGGGTAGGTGCTGTACCTTATGCTGCTTTAACAGGTATCATATTAAAATTATCAATTACTTGGGTAATGTTATCATATGTAGTTCAATATATTATTCAATCAATAATGGGTATATATCGTTTAAGTTCTGGTAAGTGGATTAAAAATATAACTAATTAGTGGGAGAAAATATGCTTAAATTTGGAATTGTAGGAACAAACTTTGTATCTGATATGTTTATGGAAGGATTAAAACTAAATCCTGATGTTGAGGTTGTTTCTGTATGTTCAGGTAAGTATGAAAATGCTTGTAAGTTTGCGGAAAAGTATAATATTAAAAATATCTATCATAATTATTTAGAAATGATAGAAAGTAAAACTATTGATGCTATATATTTAGCTGTTCCAAATAGCATGCATCATGAATTTACGATTAATTGTTTAAAGCATAAGATGCCTACATATTGCGAAAAACCATTTGCGGGTAACGTTAAACAAGTTAAAGAAATGGTTCAAGTTGCTATAGATAATGATACTTATCTACAAGATGGCACTTTAACTATGTATCAACCTAATTTACCTATATTAAAAGAATATATTAAGAAGGTTGGTGTATTAAGAAGAGCAGTTATTGTAATTGGCCAATATTCTAGTAGATATGATGCATATCTAAGAGGAGAGAATCCTACTACCTTTAGAAGAGAATTATATAATGGCTCAATTATGGATTTAGGTATATATATTGTGTCCTTAGCCAATGCACTATTTGGTAAACCTCAAGAAATTATTTCCGAGGCAACATTATTAGATACTGGTGTTGATTGCGCTGGTACCGCAATTTTAAAATATGATGGTTTTGATTGCATATTATTACATTCTAAATGTACTAACACAAAAATAATATCTGAGATACAAGGCGAAAGTGGTAATATCTATATTCCAAATGCTGAATCCTTAGAAAGTATATTATATGAACCAAGAAAAGGTGAGGCTATTGAAGTTGGTAATAAATGTTTAGATGAATTTACTTATTCAATAAGAGAATTTGCGGATAATTTCTACGCAAATAAAAAGCAATCAGATAAATTTACATTTGCTGATATTATTCAAACTCATGAGATATTAACTGAGGCAAGAATTAAATCTGGTGTAATTTATGATTGCGATTAGAAAATATATTGTAGTTTTTCATCTATATAACTTATAAAATCTTCATAAGTATTTAAATCAAAAATACGATAAAAATTATCGTTATATAACAAAATTTTACTAAGACTGTTATACATTTCTTCAAAGAATGGACGGTCTTTTTTATTGATAGAAAATAAGAAGATAAAAGGAATACGATGGTTACCCCAGTTGAATCCTTTTTCATTAATTAGGACAATACATTTTGTTTTATTCTCATCAAGGTTTAAAGAATGTGGGAAGGCAAATACACTATCAATTACAGTAGAAGAAAGTTCTTCTCTTTTATATACTGATTCAATAAAATTTTCATCAACAATATTTTGTTTGATAAGTTTATCATTAAGGAAGTTTAAAGCTTCTTCCATGTTATTTAATTTTGTATTTTTGAAGAATAGTTTTTTATCAAAAATATTAGAAATTGAAGTTCTAACTTTTGCATTTTTCTTCTTTTCCATTACTTTTGATATAGAATTGTGAAGTCTAATTTTATCATCTATTGTGTATAAATAAGTTATTCTTGCATAATCATAATTAAATAAATATTGAGGAACAGTTGTAATCAATAAATCAAATTTTTCAGTTTGATCCAATTCATCATAACTTGTAATCACTTTATTAATTTTTATTTGATCTTTAAAGTCAGAATTAATTCTATCAATAATATAGTCTCTAGTATCTTGATAATTATTAGAAAGAAGAACAGCATTGATAATATCATCATTGCTTCTTTCACGAGTTAAAGCTTTTCCAATCAAAATAGCATTAAGTCCAATTTCACTTAGGTTTAGTGTAATATCAAATTCCTTTTTTAATAGGCTAGTGAAGTGAACTGAAACTTCATAGATAAATGGACATTTAAAACGCACATTGTAATTCATAATAGTTTCAACTTGATTATTATTTTGACAACGTGTTAATAAACTTTGAATATGTAAGGTAAATAAATCAAGATAATTATCAAAATTTATATCTAGACCATAGAAATCAAAAGTATCTTTAATCATTGTAGATATTTTATTTTTAAGTTCTTGATCTATAGAAACAATTTTTAATGGTTTAATTCTACCAATTAAGATACTAGCAATATTTTTTATATCTATTTCCTTAAATTTTAGATTACATAATGGACTTATCTTTTCACAAAATACAGAAGTTATTTCCATGAGTTTATTATCAACTTCGTATTCAGCATCATCCTTACCATCAAATCCTTCTTTCATTCTCTTGAGGGCAATTTCAAGATCTACCATAATGATTATCTTGTAGGCACTTGGAATGTGATAGCCCATATTTTCAGTAGTATCGATAAGTATTCTAAATATTTCATTACCATTTTTATCATTAAAGTATTCACATATATCATTAAAACTAACAAAATATCTCGTTAAACCACGATGAATAATTTGACTAATTAATTTACGTTTAGATAATTCGTCACCTTCGATTATGACACTGTTATTGTGTTTATTTATTTTTAAACCTTTAGGTAAAACAATTTTTTTAAGTTCATTAAGAGTAGTTGTTTTAGAGAAGTATAATGATTCAGAAAATTCATCAAGATTCATTGGCTTCTTATTATAAAGAAGTTTCATAAGAATATAATCATCTCTATTTTTTTCGTTATTATAGCCATAATTTCTTATGTCTTCGTAGGCATTTCTGTCTATTAATGTATAACCTTTGTGATTAGATTCAATTATATCTTTGCCAAATTCAAAATTAATGCATTTAATCTCATTTCTTACTGTACGACTTGAAATATCAAGTAAGGAAGCAATCTTTTGACCTGTTACATAACCATTAGAATAGTAAAGGGTACTTAATATTTTAAGTTTTCTTTCGCTGAAATTAAAAATATTCATAAAAAGATTATAACAAAAATTTCCTCATATGAGGAAAAAATTTGTATGCATATATGTTTAGATATTAAATATCAAAAATAATCAGAGATATAAGGTGTTTCTTGTATGATAGAAGTTTCTAACATATTGATAGTTTCTTCACTTGCTTCAATTCTACCAATCTTGGCAAGATAACTAGGACGTTTATATCCAAGTAACATAGTTGTCATTGATTGAATACTTATTTTATTTGAACATGGTTTATTAACCTTTGTTGCTTCGGCTTTGCCATCTTTATCAATCTTTAATAAAAATGTACCTTGATTACATTCCATAATTGGATCACTTAAGGTGAATAGCCACTCTCTCTCTATTCCATTAGCTTTAAATGGATAGTTTGCGATGAATGCAGGGAAGTCTACAATTCTACCCATAAAGTATGGAGATATTTCTTCCTCGATACTGGCATCTTCAAATAAGAATGCTAGCGGTTCATCAGTATAGGTATCACCTTCTACCTTTTCAATCATAGAAAAGTGGGCAGATACGAAGTTCCATAAACCAGTACGAGCTTCTTCGTTATTAAATATCATATCTTTGATATGGAATACTTCTTCTTCTATCCAATATATTA
>CAVCTP010000078.1:0-5862 GCA_963605145.1 Tannerellaceae bacterium | reverse complement strand
AAATTGTTTAGATGTTAAATTAAAAGACTATCCAAAAGAAACAACAATATTACATGCTGGAGATTCTATTGATTCAATAGGTTTAGTATTATCAGGAACTATATTGTTAATACAAGATGATATATGGGGAAATAGAAATATATTATCTAAAGTTACAGTAGGGCAAAGCTTTGCGACAGCATTTGCCTTTAGCCCAAACTCAAAACTAAATGTTGATGTTATAACAGAAACAACAAGTACAATAATGTATTTAAATGTAAATCGTATTCTACATATATGTCCTACAGCCTGTGCATATCACAATCGTTTTATTCAAAACCTACTTAATGAAGTAGCGAAGAATAACCTACAATTAAATGAAAAACTAACCCATATGGGCCAACGTACAACTAAAGCAAAACTAATGTCCTATTTATCAACTAGGTCTCAACAACTTAATACATATGAATTTGATATTCCCTATTCTAGACAAGAACTTGCTGATTATCTAGCAGTAGATCGTAGTGGTCTATCACTAGAACTAGCAAAAATGAAAAAGGAAGGATTATTAGATTATCATAAGAATCACTTTATTTTGAAGGTATAAAAAACTATTTAAGTTTATATTTTCTATTAGTATTTGTACCAACTGATTCGATATTATCCATATAAGATAAAATAACTCTTACTCTAGCGGCGCTTAAACCAATGTAATCTGCAATATCGTTTGTTTTAGCTTCACCATGTTGTGAAAGATATTCATATATCTTGGCAATATTATCATTTGTTTTTTGTCGCTTGTTTTTTTGTTTATTTGCTTCGCTTGGAATCTTCGCTTGTTTTCTTCGCTTGCTTTCTTCGCTTGTTTTCGTTCTTCGCTTGTTTTCTTCGCTTGCTTTCTTCGCTTGTTTTCTTCGCTTGTTTTCGTTCTTCGCTTGCTTTCTTCGCTTGTTTTCTTCGCTTGTTTTCTTCGCTTGTTTTTCAATAAATTCAAGCGTTAATATAGTGCGATCAGGATCAAAACGTTCCTCTATTAATGGTTCCTTCCAGCCTTCATCTTCCCATGTATTAAAAATATTAGGAACGCCACTACCAGATCTTTCGCCAATATTTATTAAGTTAAACATTTTCATAAGTAACTTATTTCTTGGATCAGATTCTCCACCTTTAAGCATTTGAATCTTCCCCGTTCGAATATAGCCAGGATTTTCAAATACAAGTTTCTTTGGCTCTTTTTTAATTACAACTCCACACGTCCCATAATAATCAGCATTTATTAAACAATTGACTAGAGCTTCTCTAAGCGCTTTATGAACAGGAGTGTCCTCGATTCTATCTCCACCTTGCATGACAAAAGGAGTTTTGATATCCATACTTATCTTGTTATACACTCTAAAATAAAAGTCACAAATATTACCAGACCATTCGCCTGAACTAGATTGTATACGATCAGTCCATCTTATAGCTGGATCAAACATATCTCTATAATCTAAAAAGTACTCTGGAAAATGTCTTACGATATTGTATTCATCGCCAAACATCAACATACCTGCTGCTGTAGGATGTAATTGTTTATCTTCTTTTGAAATAGCTGCTGCACCAATGCTTCTTAAATAATCTGCATCGCTTAATCTTTCAAAAGGATGCCCAACTTTAAATACTCTATGACGATTCCTATAACCATGGATTGTTTCATAATTCAGATCTTCCATAGGTGTATCATCCAGCACTTGCGTATCCATGGTATTTTCAGATTGATCACGAAGCATTGATTTTACCTGTAACCGCGTACAATGATAGTCTCCATCGTGATTTCTTCTAAAAGTAGAGCCAAACAAATCATCATTAATATATACTGGCTTCTGATCTCGTTTCGCCATAGGAACATAAATAACAATAACTAAATCACCATTTACATCATAAGTTTCAACATCGTTATCTTCTAAAATATTAATGTTTACTTTTTTTCGATTGTTAATAGTATCCCAAAATTGCTTTAATAATTTTTCTCTATCGGCATAATTTAATCCTGTAGTTTCCCATATATTATTTTTATTTTCACTAACACCAAGAATGATTACTCCCCCATAACAATTTGCAAACGCAGAATATGTGCTCCATAAAGATATCGGTAATCCACCATTTGCTTTCTTGATTTCTCGACGATTATCCTCTTTATATGAATCAAATTTTGATATATCAAATAAATCTTTCAAACAATAGCCACTCCTTCCTTAATTTTGATTAATCTTAAATCACTTTCCTATATCATTATTTGATTCATTTTTTCTTTTTTCCTAAGTCAAATGCATAATATTTGTTTTAATTGCATTCAAACTTATAACACAATAAAAAGCTGATTGTTTAATATCCACAACCAGCATTTATATATTTTATTGTTTATTGCTATTATTGTATTTCTAGTATTTCATTATCCTTTTCAACAATAGTTAATCTATCACCTGCTTTAACAAATGGTAATTGATTACTTATTTCAATAGAACAATAATAGTAATTATCACTAGTCTTAATGTAGTAAATTGTATAACCATCCTTTACTGCGCTAGCAATATCCTCTACCACAATATCAATTGTATTTGCGTCACTAGTATTAACGACATTCTTACCTGTATAGTTCTTTAAAGCTTCATTAACTGTAGAACCTACACCTACTTTTTGATAATTCTTATAAGATACAAAGGCATAAGCTTTAATTAATCCAGCATTATCTTTTAGACCCATGAAGTACACTGGTTCACCATCAATATTAACCATTGTAGGGAATACTGAAGTATAACCCTTTTCTTGAACAGCACCTTCTGCACTAGCTCTTGCGGAATATTCTTCAGCACCAGCAGATACGATATATATAACATCTTTATTTTGTAGATCTACATAAATAAAGCCAACATTTGATTCATCATTACCAACAGAGGTAATACCGGTATACATCCATAGATGACCATCTTTTTGTAGATAGGCATAATCATCAGTAACAGCAGTCATACCCTTTTGTGAGAAGTTTAATAGACCATTAACATATTTACCATAAGCATTATATTGACTAGATACTAAACGAGCATCATAGACATTATCAACCCATTCAGGTACTTCATCAACACTATAATAAGTTGATTCACCACTTATAGGATCTGTTACAACAACACCTTTAACATCAGGGGATTTACCAACAAAGTTATATTTCATAACTTGGCTTACCCAATATGGATTAAAATCATCATCAACTTCAAACTTAATATTGCCAAAGATAAAAGTTGGATATTGTAAACGTAAATGAGTACTAATATTATCTAATAAATAAGCATCCTCAGTATATCTTAAACCCTCTTCTAGTTCATGGAATTCTGTTTCACCACTTGTAACATTAACAGTAATAAAACCAGGTGTACCATTGCCTCTAGTAGATATCCATTTAATAAAACCATTGTATTCAATAGGAGTAATACGATACATCGTATTATTAACTACAATTGAAGAATAGTTATCTGATATTTCAAATTGTGATACTACATCAGCACCCATTTCTCCAAATACACGTTCTGCCAAAGATGAAGAAATATTCTTATCAATGATTTGAACTTGTGATTCATAGAATTCATCAATACTAGAAAAATCACTACTTTCAGGAATATTAATACGATTACGATAATTATTTAAACCACCTAAATATGGTGTACCAACAAAATCAGCTAATAATATAACAGCTAAGGCAACCATAGTAACAATAATAAATGATCTATTCTTAATATTCTTAAAGAATGCTTTTATATCCTTACTATATTCAAAACTAATAAAAGCAAAAGGCAATATAACAAGTAAAGCATAATGCCAAAAACCTAATGAATGAATATTGATTGCAGGCATGGTAACAATATATAAAACTATAGCCCATATAACCGCAACAATATATAATTTCTTTCTCATAAAACCCCCTTATAATCCTTTAGGACTTAATTATTATCTAACAAATATTAAAGATAAGATACCAATTATTACTAATATTGGTAAAACCCAAGATATAAAACCACTAATAATTGCGATAAATAAGATAAATGGTAAAAATACTAAATAAACTAATACTTTAGTGAAACCCCACGCTAATTTAACCGCAAAGAAAGCAATTCTACCAAATATAACAAACATTAATACATAAAATAATAAATCTAACATTTTAATACTCTCCTTCTAATTGTTTAACAATTCTTTTTGTTTCATCTCTTATATTTTCAATTTCTCTTTTGGAATCACTAATTTTCGATAATGTATAAATATCAACAAATATATTATCAAAGAAAATATCAAACATCTTTATAAGTTCATCACAATTAACATTATCGATATTACAATAAACTCTTACATCATCTAACTCTGAACCAAATCTTTCTAATGAGTTTCTTAATCTATTTAATTTAACCTGTGCATCATCTAATTTTGAATGTTTTATAAAACTAGAAATAAAACTATTATTAGAAAACAAATCAAGAAAACCCCAAGTTGAAGCACTATTTAAACTTTCAATAAGATCATCAGCATCATTAATAACCATATTTCCAGCCTCAATTGCTTCATTAATTTCAACAACCTGACAATCCATAGTTCCTCCTTTAACTACATCGTTATTGTATAATTGTAGAAGATAGAGAAAAAGGGAAATAATAGCGTATTCAAGGCTTCTATTTCTTTAAATTAGAGAAATAAATATGGGTAGAAAATCAATAAAAGAAAACAAAAACTATTATCAAGAAATAAGAGAATCCTTAAATCTAACTAGAGACAAAGCTAGTGAATTATTAGAATTTATATCTGCCGATAGAATAGAAAAAATAGAAGCTGATAAAAGTGCTATTAGACCTGAAGAAGTATTACAAATGGCTAAAGTCTATAATAAGGCTGATTTAGCGAATTATTATTGCACACACGAATGTCCAATTGGCAAAAAATATGTTCAACCAATTGAATATAAAGATTTATCACAAATTACTTTAGAAATGTTGGCAACTCTTAATTCTCTAGAAAAACAAAAAGAACGCTTAATAGAAATAACTGTTGATGGCAAAATTAGTGAAGAAGAAAAAACAGATTTCGAGGAAATCAAAAGACAATTAGATGAAATGTCTAAAACAATTGCTTCTTTATCTATTTGGGTAGAATCAAAAATTGAATAGGAGGAAAAATGGGACTATTTAAATTCTTGTTTGATATTTTTAGTGAAGATACTGATGAAGTAGAAGATGAATTAGAAAATATCTATGGATATTGCAAAAAACGTCTCTCTAATATGAGTGATGAAGAAAAATTAGATTTATGGTATGAAGAAGAAGCAGATGACGATGATGATGATTAATCTGCTTTTTATATTTCATACTTAATATCACTACCATTAGCCTTATCTTTGCTGACGATAATCTTTTTATCTATTCTATTTTTTAATTCCTCAACATGGGAGATAATACCAACTAATCTATTACCTTGTGATAATTCATATAAAGCATTAAGTGCGGAATTTAAAGTATCACCATCTAAAGAACCAAAACCCTCATCAACAAATAAGGTATCTATTTGTATAGAAGTAGTTCTTGATTGAACCTCATCTGACATACCTAAAGCTAAAGATAATGATGCCATAAATGATTCACCACCAGACAAGGTTGATACTTCTCTACTTGTACCATTATAGTGATCTACAACATTTAACTCTAAACCTTCTTTGCCACTTTCAAAGGTATATTGGCCATTAGTCATAATCTGTAATCTAATGTTAGCGAATGCTAAAATCCTATCAAAATAAGACATTTGAATATATGTTTCAAAACTAATCTTACTTTGACCATTAATAGTTCCATTAGCCGTATCACATAATAC
>CAVCTP010000077.1:0-5977 GCA_963605145.1 Tannerellaceae bacterium | reverse complement strand
TGTATAGAAAAGATTCTGAATTTATCTCAAAATGGATTAAAAATTCAAATAATGCATTACTTGTCGCAGGTGCTAGGCAAGTTGGTAAAACATGGTTAATTAGAGAAGAAATTAATCAAAGTGGATACAACATATTTGAAATTAATTTTATAGATCAACCAGAAATGATCACTTATTTAAACGTTGAAGAAAGTGCTGAAAATTTCTTAATTAAATTAAAGATGATTATGCCTGAAAGTTGTAAGCCACATAATACCATTGTTTTCTTTGATGAAATACAAAAATGTCCTAACATTGTCACAAAAATAAAATTTCTTGTTGATGAAGGAAGTTTTAGATATGTAATGAGTGGTTCTTTACTAGGAATAGAACTAAAAGGTATTGTTTCAGCTCCCGTTGGCTATTTAACAACTCTTACAATGTATCCAATGGACTTTGAAGAATTTATGATAGCTAATAATGTATCTAATCTGACAATCAATAAAATAAAAGAATGTTTCAATTCTTTAAATCCAATAGATGACTTTATACATCAAAAATTATTATCATTATTCTTTGTATACCTTATTGTAGGTGGAATGCCTGATGCAGTTCAAAAATATATTGATACAAAAGATATAAGAGAAGTTGATAGTGTCTTGAAGGACATAATCTTTTTGTATAAGAAAGACTTCAGTAAATATGAAGAAGATGAAAAAAAATTAAAGATTATTTCTATTTATGAACTTATTCCCTCAGAACTAAATAAACAAAACAAAAAATTTGTTTTTACTATGCTTAATAAAGAATTCAAATTTGATCGCTATGAAAATAGTTTCTTATGGTTAAAAAAAGCAGGTGTAGCAATCCCTGTATATAATGTAGAATCTCCTACTATCCCTCTTACTACAAGTAAAACAACAAATGTATTTAAATTATTTTTAAATGATATTGGTTTACTAACAAGTTTTTATGATACAGAAACAAAGATGAAATTAATAAATAAAGATTCAAAGGTTAATAATGGTGCTCATTTTGAAAATGCTGTTGCACAACAATTATTGGCTAGTGGATTTGACCCATACTATATTAAGAAAAATAAATTAGGCGAGTTAGACTTTTTGGTGGAACTTGATGGTAAAGTAATACCGATAGAAGTTAAATCAGGTAAAGATTATAAAAAACATCAATCATTAGATAACTATATGAAAATAAATAATTATAATCTAAAAAATGCCTATGTATTTTGTATAGGCAATATAGAAAAGGAAGATAACATTACTTACCTACCAATATATATGTCATATCTATTGAAAAAGAATGAAACAAATAAAATGATTGTTGATTTAAACATTGATTTTTAACATCCTTATTGATATTTATCTTTAATTAATGAAAGGAAAGGATTTTATGGCTAAGACAACAAACATCAACAATCCAATTGAAAATTCGATTAATAAACCTAATAAAGAAACAATAGCTGCTATGTTAGAAGCAGAAAATATCGCAAAAAACCCATCTATTAAAGGCTATAACGACCTTGATGAATTATTTACTGAATTAAAAAAATAAATAACAATATAACTACAGTGTTGAAGTTAACCTTGTGAAATACTTACTGTTTTTTACTTGTTCATTTAGTCTTTTAATCTCTTCTTCATCTTCACTTATCGCAAAGACACAAGAACCGCTTCCAGACATCAAAACATTCTTACAACCATTATCAATAAGTAAATCCTTTATAATCTTTACATCCTTATTTAATAATAATGAAGGTTGTTCTAAACTATTAGACATTAAACCATCAATGCAAGTTCCTTCTTCTAGGGACTTTTTTAATATATCAATATTAGGATGATCACAAATATCCATATTCAAATTATCATAGGCTTGTTTTGTGGAAACACCTTTAAAAGGTTTAACTAATAATACATGATATTTTTTCTTAACCTCAATTGGTGTTATGATATCGCCAATTCCTTCTACTACTGCTGCCTTATTATAATAATTAAATAAAACATCAGCACCAACTGCTACACATATATCTCTTTCTTCTTGTTTACTTAAATCTAATCTATATAGCTTCTTTAAGATTCTTAAGGCTGAACCCGCATCAGAAGTTCCGCCACCCAAACCTGCTTGGGTAGGAATAGACTTTCTTAAATTAATATAAAAATGATCATTGATATTATATTTATCTTTTACAATATCAATCATTTTAATTATGGAATTCTTTTCATTAAATTTAATATATGGTTTATTACATATATATTCATCAACATCAACAACTCTTATTTCTAATTCATCATAAAAATTGATTGGTATCATAATTGATTTAATATCATGATAACCATCATCTCTAACATTAAAAACATCTAAAGCTAAGTTAATCTTAGCGTAAGCTCTATCCTTCATTTATCACCCTATATATTTCTATAAATTCCTCTAAAGATAATTGTTGTGCTCTAATATTATCCTTTATATTTAAAGTATTATAAATATTCTTAATTAATTCATCATCATATAAACCCTTTAAATTGTTATATAAAGTTTTTCTTCTCATCCTAAAACAATTCTTAACAAATTCAAAAAATCCTTTTTCAAATTCTATATTTCTATTAGTTTTAGGAGTAAAAGATATAACAGCACTATCAACATTAGGTTGAGGATAAAAGACATTCTTAGAAATATTCATTTCCAATTTAACATCAAATAAATATTGCACCTCTATTGATAATGCACCATAATCTTCACTATTAACCTTAGCAGCTAATCTATCTCCAACCTCTTTTTGAACCATTACAGTTATCTTATTTATATCTAATTCAGATTCAATTATTTTAAATAAGATTGGTGTAGTTACATAATATGGTAGATTAGAACAAATATTAACCTTTTGTTTATAGCTTGCTAAATCTAAATCTAAAAAATCCATTAAATAAACTTTTAAATTATCATCCTTTAAATTATTATTTAAAAGTTCATACATATCCTTATCTATTTCATAAGCATCAACATTCTTAGAATATTTTAATAATTGTTCAGTTAATGCTCCTAAGCCTGGTCCTATCTCAATTGTTGTTATATCTCTATCACAAGCAATAGAAGCAATCTTTTCTACAACATTTGTATCAATTAAAAAATTTTGACCAAACTTTTTCTTGGCCCTTAAATCTCCTAATACACTTTTTACATAATTTATATTAGAAATCATTTCTTACCAGTAAGATGATAACGGAATTCATAAAAAGCAGCAAGTGCAGTTACAAATATTATTAAAGCAGCATAATAAACAAAGTATTTTGTATAAACTAAATAAGGTATTAAAAACATTAATAAACCCGATATCTTATTTATAAGAAAATGTTCACTAGCGATTTTTTTATCTCTAGCAAGTACAAACATATAACAAGCCAACCTTACACCCATAATTGTCCAAATTAAAACAAAGAAAAATGATGGCAATACTTGTTTTAATATTGGCCATACTTTATACAACATTACCGCATAAAATATTAAATCAGATATACTATCTAAAACAGAACCAAGTTTAGATTCTATCTTCAACTTTCTCGCAACAAAGCCATCTAAAGCATCAGAAATACCACAATAAGTATACATAATAAGAAATTCTGTAGAATCAATTGGCATATAGATAAGATTAATAGAACCAACAATTCTAGATAAGGTAATTATGTCCGCAATATATGGCTTAAGCATAACTTTATTCTAACACCTTTTGAATATCTTCCTTATTTATACCAAGCATATTTAAACGCTTAAGCATCATCTTACCATTACATTTACCTAAATGGTAATGTCGAGATATTATTTCTCTTTTATCCTTTGAATTATCTTCACCAATTAAACCTAAATCATATAAATCATCAAAACTAATATTATCCTTTATATCACAATAAGTAATTAAATTATTTAAAGCATCCTCTAATACTTGTTTATTGGCATGTTCAATACCAACCTTTTTCTTAGTTCTACCATCTTCTTTTAAGATAAAAGCATTCTTTAAACCTGGTATTTCATTATTCAATCTATTTCTAATCTTTTCACCTGGACTATCAGGATCTAAGAATAAGATAACACCTCTTTGATTATTAATCTCCTTAATTAACTCAATGGTTTCCTTCTTTAAACCTAAACCATGAGTTTCAATTGTCTCACAATCAAAGAAAGACTTTAATCTTTTTGTATCATTTATACCTTCTACAACAATAACTTCTTTTATCATAAATCTATAAAATCCATCTCATTAGTTAATTTCTTATTATTAAATTTATCCTCAACAATACTAACTTCATACCCCAAAGATTCTACTAAAGAAGCATCATCAGTAAAGATAATATTCTCTGATTCCTTATAACATTTCTTTAATAAATCACTCTTAAATGCTTGAGGTGTTTCTGCCATATAAATACTATTACGATCTAATGTTTTAATAATCTTATTATTTTCAACAACCTTAATAGTATCAGTAGCCTTCTTCGCTAATATACAAGCACCGCTTTTTTTAAGCTCCTTCTTTAATTCTTCTAAAGATAATTTATTTAAAAAAGGTCTAGCAGCATCATGGATTAATACATATTCACTTTGTACAAGATTTAATCCATTCTCAACAGAATTTCTTCTTTCTTTACCGCCAATTGTACAAATAACCTTATCATTTTTAAAAACTTGTTCTATATATTCTTCATTTGTTACAACAATAATATTTTTACAATCTTCATCTTCCATAAATAAAGATGCGGAACATTCTAGAACCGTTCTTCCATCTTTCATTTTATAGAAGGCCTTATTATAACCTAAATTTGCGCGCTGCCCCTTACCTGAAGCAACGATGACAACATCATAAAACATATTAATTAATTTCCCTATATAATCTACTTAAATCATTAGGTAGATTTGCCTCAACTGACATTTCATCTTCAATTAATGGATGATATAAATCAATACTCTCCGCAAATAAACCCATTCTTATACATAAATCAGAACTAACACCATATAATGGATCATTTAAGATTTGATAACCTTCGCTTGCTAGATGAACTCTTATTTGATGAGTTCTACCACTATCTAAACTACAATATAAAACACTATAGTTATTCTTCTTATTACAACCAATACTCTTAACCTTAGTTAAAGCAGATTGACCATTCTTATAAATAATCCTCTTATTTGCGTTATGCCTATCATTACCTATTGGTTTATCAATAATAAAAGAAGTACCTGCTTCAACCTTACCCTTAACAAAAGCTAAATAATTTCTTCTTATTTGCTTTCTTGATAATAATTGATCTAACAATGGTTGAAATACAATTGACTTAGAAAATATTAGTAAACCACTAGTTTCCTTATCTAAACGATGAATTGGTAAAGCACTGATATATGGTTTATCCGCATAATATGATTCAACAATCTTGCATAATGTTAACTCATCATTACCATCAGAATGTACCAATATATCTTTAGGCTTATTAACAACCAATATTATTTCATCCTCATATACTACATCTAACTTATTATCTATCTTCTTATAATCATATGTTTCAGGATAAATATTTATACTCAATGTTAAACCAACAATATCATCTTCTCTTTTTACAGGATTACCATCTAATAAAATATTCTTATTTTGAATTAATAAATGTTGAATCTTCTTACTAGGAATATAATCATCAAAAAACTCTTGTATAGTCTTAACAAATAAACTATCAATATTAATATTTAACCATGTACCTTCTAATGTATATTGCATGAGTAAATTATACTATTTTGTTTATATTTATTCATGTTAGTAAACCATTTGTAAACCATTTACTAAACCATTTTTATACCATTTATATTTTTATTGGTGTTTCTTTGTGCTACTTCCCGTAGCACAAAGAAACAGTTGACCGCTTTTCAGCGGGCTTTTGTTTCCCGTGGAATTAGTAGTCTTTGCGTAATAGATACCATCCTCTAGGTCAGTTGCAGCGACCACATT
>CAVCTP010000076.1:0-6063 GCA_963605145.1 Tannerellaceae bacterium | reverse complement strand
ATACCTTGACCATAATATATTTCAACTTGGCATGTTTTAAATGGTGGAGCAACCTTATTCTTGGCAATCTTTACATTAACCTTATTACCAATTATTTCAGTTCCATCTTTAATTGCCTCAGATTTTCTAACTTCTAGACGAATTGTAGCGTAGAATTTTAAGGCTCTACCACCAGTTGTAACTTCAGGATTGCCAAACATTACACCAACTTTTTCTCTTAATTGGTTAATAAATATAGTAGTACAATTATTTAAATTCATTGCACCAGCTAATTTACGCATTGCTTTTGACATTAAACGGGCATGTAAACCAATATTAGAATCACCCATTTCACCATCTAATTCAGCTTGAGGAACTAGTGCTGCAACTGAGTCAACAACAATTAAATCAATTGCTCCTGATTTAATTAATACTTCAGCAATCTCTAAAGCTTGTTCACCAGAATCAGGTTGAGAAAGTATTAATTCATCAACATCAACACCAAGTGCTTTAGCATAGCGAGGATCAATGGCATGTTCTGCATCAATAAAAGCAGCTTTGCCACCCTCTTTTTGACATTCTGCGATACATTGTAAAGCTAAAGTAGTCTTACCAGAAGATTCTGGACCATATATTTCAATAATTCTACCTCTTGGTAGACCTCCAACACCTAGTGCATAGTCAATTGCAAGAGATCCCGTAGATATAGCATCAACATCAACATTGGCATGTTCACCAAGTCTCATAATTGATCCCTTACCATATTGTTTTTCAATTTGTTTTATAGCTTCATTTAATAATTGTTCAGTTTTATCATCATTATTTTCGATTATTTCTTCTTTTTTAGCCATATAAATAACCTCCTATAACATTATTATTAAAAATATTTTTAATTCCTACATTGATTCAAAAATATATTGTTTTACTTGCATAAAATAAGAGTAACCACCGATAGCAGAAATAAAACTTGTAAACCACATCAAAATATCACTAACTGGTAAATACCATATTTCAAATGGTAAATTGTTTAATAAAACAAAGATAATAGTAAACATTTGTAATGCTGTTTTCATCTTTCCTAATATGCCCGCAGATACAACAACACCATGTTGAGCTGCAATCATTCTACAACCATCAACAACAATATCTCTTAATATCATTATGATAACTGGAACAATTGGTATAGCATGTTTATATGCCAAAATAATCAGCATCATGTTTACTAATAACTTATCAGCAATTGGATCAGCAAACTTGCCAAAAGTTGTTATTAAATTATATTTACGTGCAATCTTACCATCAAGGAAATCAGTAAAACTAGCAAGCGCAAATATAAGAAGAACAATAATATTCAAATATGATAATGATACATTTCCAATCATAAAATAGCCAATTTGAATATTAAATTGTTCATAAGGAAATAGCCATATTAAGGCTAATACTGGTACTAGAACGATTCTAAATATCGTTAATTTATTTGGTAAATTCATAAAATTATGATAGCACATAATAAAAAAATGACATATAGTCATTTTTCATATAACATCTAATAAGCCATGTTCTGTACTAGACAATCATTTATCTGCATTTCTGCCCTCAAAATTGCTTCATTTCGCTATTTGAAGTTCCCCTACCAAAATTTGGGTTTCTCGCTTGTGGGGTTTATCACGTTCCACCTTTAGGTTTCCCTAAATATCGTCACTTTGACACTTTTATAAGCTAGTCCATGAGTTTCCTTTTAGGACATCACCAGCCGTTAGCTTTCGCTACCTAAGCTTACTTTCTCACTTAGCACAAACACTATGACCATCGCAGGTCATGCGAGCATGGACTTTCCTCTAGTTTCCTAGCGATTGTCTGATGTTATTTGTTATAAACTTGTTCTTCTAATCTTGAGATTCTCTTTAAGATATCAACTGAACTATATTGAGTAGTATTTGATAAATCAAGTGCTTTCTTTCTACCTTCAAGTTCAACATTTTTAGCCTTAAGTTTTTTAACTTCTTCTTGCAAATTTGTGATCATGTCTAATAGTTCTTGAACATTTTCTTCCATTGTTTGATAATCTTCTAGAACTTCATCCAAAAATGCATCAACTTCACTTGCACTATAGCCTTTGAAATCTACTTTGAATTCTTTGTTAAGAATCTCTTCTGGACTCACATTTAGCTTTTTCATATCTATCTCCGTTTAAATAATACCCTAATTATAAAGCGTATACAAGCAAACTAGCATTGTTATACCAAATTATTATATAATATTTTCGGTGAAAAAATGAAATATCCTAACAGTAAAAAGTCTTATACCTCACCTAAACAATCATATTCAAATAGAGGTATGTCTCTTGAAAATGATTTAAATAAGACTAATGAATATTATCTCACCAATAATATTGCGGTAATCTACAAAAAACCTACACCTATTCAAATAGTTAAAGTAGATTATCCTAAACGTAGTGCTGCTAAGATTACGGAAGCATACTTCAAAGTTCCTTCTACCACTGATTACAATGGTATTTATAAAGGAAAATATATTGACTTTGAAGCAAAGGAATGTTTATCAAAAACATTATTCCCCTTCTCATTTATTCATCCACATCAGGTAAAACATTTATCTAATGTGTTAAACCATGGGGCTATAGCCTTTATCATATTGCGTATGAGTAATATGAATGAAGACTACTTAATAAAAGCTGATAATTTTATCAACTATTATAATTCGGGGGTAAGAAAATCATTACCACTTTCTTGGATTGAAGAAAACGGTCATAAGATTAGTAGTAATTATTTTATGCCATGCGATTATTTAAGCGTTGTGGATCAAGTCTTTAAATTTTAGGAGTCGAATATGAACAAACCAAAAAAACAAAAAAGAAAAATTAATAAGTTGAATTTATGGGCTATTATAGTTTCTTGTGTTGCGGTATTTGCCTTTATATGTTTACTTATTGGTACAATTGTTATCTACAATCTAATTAAAGATAGGCCAACATTAAATCTAGAAGATTTTGAACAAACTGAATCTTCTGTTATTTATGATTGCAATGATGAAGAAGTTGCTGATTTAGGTAGCGTTATTAGACAAAATATCGAATATGATGAACTACCAAATTGTGTTGTTGATGCCTTTGTTGCTATAGAAGATTCTAGATTTTTTGAACATAATGGTTTTGACTTACCAAGATTCACAAAAGCAATAATAGAAAATATCATTGCTATGGACTTTGCCCAAGGCGGTTCTACTTTTACAATGCAACTTGTTAAAAACACTTATTTCACAAATGATGAAACAGGTGAAGAAGCAGCAAGAAGTGGTGCAAGTGGTGTAAAAAGAAAGGCTCAAGAAATTGCTTTAGCTTTAGAACTAGAAAAATATCAAAGTAAACAATCTATTTTTACTTCTTATTTAAATAAATTAAATTTTGGTGGCGATAGAAATATCAGAGGTATTCAAAAAGCTGCTCAATATTATTTCTCTAAAGATATTAGCGAAGTAAATATTGTTGAATCTGCCTTATTAGCAGGTGTTATTAATGCTCCTAACTATTACAACCCTTTCTATAATCTAGAAGCAGCACAAGAAAGAGTTGGCGATGTTTTATATCAAATGTATCACCATGGTTACATTACAAAAACCGAATATGAACTCGCAAAACAAGTAAGAGTTGAAGATTTATTAACAGATCCTTATGAATCTAGTGAAGAAGGAGAAGGAATTGCTTATCAGGCATATATTGATGCAGTAGTTAGCGAAGTTATTGATTTAACTGGTTTAGATCCATATACTACAACAATGCATATTTATACATATATGAACAAGGATATCCAATCTGTCATGGATGATATCCAAGCTGAAAAAATCTATTACGACGAAGATGGAGATTGGACAAATGATGACACCATTGAAGTAGATGAAGATGGTGAATTAATAGAAAAAGAATCCTATTTAAAATATCCTGACGAATATATGGAAGTCGCCTCAGTTTGTATTGATAATTCTACTGGCCAAGTAGTTGGTATATTAGGTGGTAGAAACTATGCTGATGGTGGCCAATTGTTATTGAACCATGCTACTGAACAATATAAACAGCCTGGTTCTAGTATTAAGCCAATATTAGATTATGCCCTAGCCTTTGAGAATCTAGGTTGGGCAACAGACCATGTATTAACTGATAAGCCTATGTATATGGATTCATCTCATAAGAATCTAGTTTATAACTTCTCAGGTAAATATGTTGGTGATGTTACTTTAAAACAAGCACTTGGTGATTCAATTAATACCTGTGCCTTCCAAACATTACAAAGTGTTCTAGATAAGATGAATTATGAATATGTTGTTGATTATTGCCAATCACTTGGTTATAACTTTAACCTAGATGATTTCAATGTTCAATATTCCGTTGGTGGCTCTACATGTGAGGTTACTCCTTATCAACATGCTGCTGCCTATGCCGCAATAATGAATTATGGCACATATAATGAACCACACACTGTTAAGCGTATTGAATTCACAAATGGCAAATCCCCTATTACTCCAGTTTATGAATCAAAGGAAGTAATATCTGATGCTGCTGCATATTTAACAACAGAATTAATGAAATCAAATGTTCAATCATATGGTGGTTCTTATAGTTATTTAAAGAATTCTGATTATACAGTTTACGCTAAAACTGGTACTACTGACTGGGGTACAGATGGCGCTCAATATGGTATTCCATCTGGTGCTAATAAAGACTGTTGGATGGTTGCAGCAACTAGTGAATATACAACAGCAACTTGGATTGGTTATGAAAAAGCCGTTGTTGGCCAACCTTCATATGTTTCTGATGATGTCTACTACAATGTAAGACCACAAGCTAGAATTGCGGAAATCATACTAGATACATGTTATGAATATGGCGATACAAAACCAACTACCTTAACTAAACCATCTTCAGTTACTTCTGTTACTCATATCTTAGGTACATGGCCTTATGCTTCAACAAATATTGAAGGTGTTGATGTACCAGAATCATTAATAACAACAGGTTTAGTAAAGAAAGATTCTGTTAGACTTGTATCCCTTAGTGCACCGACTATTTCTGCTTCAGCAAGTGGTTCTGATGCTAGTATAGAAGGTCAAGAAACATCAAATGCAAAAGTTAAATTATCATTTGCAGACTATCCAGATTCAAGCGCTCTAGAAGTTGTTGGTGAAACAAAAGATCAATCTCTAAAGAGTTCATCTGGCGAAGTAATAATAGCTTCCGAAGGAAAGGTTCTATTTGATTATTCTTGGATATATGGTCAAGTACAATATTGTGCTGATATAACAGTTAAATATCCTGATGGAACAAGTAAGAAATTTGAATATCGTGGCGATAAAGCAGATGCCGAAGTTGAAATCGGCAATATCTTAGATGGTGGCACAGTATCTATTAATATGTACTATAAATACGCAAATGCAAGTTCACAATCTGACGTTGTTAATGTAAGTAAAGATATTGCCGAAACTGATATTCAACTAATACTTCCAGGTTCTGGCATAACTACAAAGACCGGCTTAGAATCATGGTGTTCAAGTTATACTTCATGTACTGTTACAGTAGATAGCAGCGGAAGTAAAACTGATGGTACTGTAGAAATAGATATCGATGGTAATAAATACAGCAATGATGGTACTACTCATACAATTAGGAAATCCGCAAAAATTAATGTTACACTTTATCAAAAAACATATAACTTCGAGTTATCTGCAACAGTAGTTGACGAAAGTACACTTAATGTTACTGCTACAAGTGATGATAGTGATTCTATTAGCTGGTCATTACCAAATAGCGAATATTTAACTTACACTCAATCAAGCGATAAAAAATACGAAATTAAATGTACAACAGCTCCTACAGAAAATACAAGTGTTACTATAAGCGCAACTTCTACAAAAACAGGCACAACTAAACAAGTTACTATTTACATTGATGCAGAAGGCAAATTGAGTTATTAACAAAATATCGAGGAACAATTCCTCGATATTTTTTTACCTTTTTTGAAAAATAAATTATTTAGTCTTTTTATCAGTTATAAAACCTAAGATATGAACATCAAT
>CAVCTP010000075.1:0-6067 GCA_963605145.1 Tannerellaceae bacterium | reverse complement strand
ATTAATATATTTAATATTTGTTCCATCATAATTATTAGAAATATAATTTAAAACTTCATTTTCATATGATAAATTAATATTTAAATTAGTTAATACTTTAACTTTAAAATCATTAAATTGTGATACAAATACATCATCAATTTCATCAGCATCTAATGGATTAGTTTCTAATATATCAACAATACCATTTACAAATCTATTACCAAATGTTTCTAATAATTTAGAAGTTTTTAATGTTGTTAAATATATTAATGTCTTACCTGCAAAGTTTAATTCTGAAATTGTATCAGCATATAATGTAGAACCTGTTTCTACTAATTGTTTATTATTTATCGCATATCTTTTATTTAAACTTAATTTTGCTTCTAATAATATCTCTTCCATATAAGATAAATATGATGGATCTAATTTTTCTATATTCTCGAATACGATAGTATTAGAATTATTGATTGCACCATATAAATCAATAATAAAATTATTTTCATCTTCCTTACTTTGATATTTACTTATATCAATAAAAGATAATGAATTATTAGATATATTCTTTTCTTTTAATAATTTATTTAATTCTTCAATAGATTTCTTTCTATTTGTATCAACCTTTCCAGAAATTAAAATTGAGCTAGCAATACCAGAAGATTGTTTACCCATAACATATATTCTTCTAAAGGCTTTGCATAAAGAAGATATATATTCTTTTTGACATACAATTTCTTTATTTAATTCTTCTTCGATTTCTTGGAATTTTTGATATAGTTCAACTTGTTTATAAGTAATATTAATAGTTGAATCAAGTTTACAATCTTGAGAAAAATCATTAATTATATCTTTTCTTAATTTTTCTAAATCTTCATTATTTTTAATAATTTGAGCATTATTAGATTCTTGTTTTTGTTTATTTAGTTCAATTATCTTATCGTTATTAATAAGAATTGAATCAAGTGCTGATAAAGCATCATCCATATTAGAATTATTTTTAACTGTTGAATTATAAAGTTTATTTAAATCATTATTAAAAGAAGTACTGGCATTTTTCAGAATATCAATATCTTCATTAGTAAGACTTCTATTTTTAGCATTCTTGCCAAATACTTGTTCTAATAATTCTTCTCTTTCGCTTTTTGAATCTTTCATTAAATAATCTCGGCAATTTTATTAAAGAACGCCTTTTTACTTTCTTGTAAGAAATAATCAATGATTTTAAGACAATCTTGATAACCAATTATGAAAAAGTTATTCGCATCTTCTTTAATTTTATTATTACATTCTTGAAGATCTACTTCTAAATTTTCATATATAACATCTAAATTTTTACTATTATTGTTGGCTATCTTAATATATTTCTCTAGACATTGTTCAAATCCTTGTTTCTTTTGTTCATCATAAGAAGATAGTTCAATACTGTTTAAGGCTGTAGTAAAAGTTTTATATCTATTATCATAAATAATCAATTGTTCATTATTGTTATTATCACTACTATCGCTACGATATACTCTTGATGTAGCATTTCTAGTAGATTTATTATTGATAATATTTAATAAATTATTAACTTTATACATTTATTCCACCTTTGTATCTTTAATTTCATCAATTAAACCATCTTTTTTAAGGATACTTTCTAATGTTTTCATATCAACATTTAGATTAGTACGATATGTTTCAACTAAAGAATTGCTTAAATTGCTTAAGGCATTATTAATCATAGAACCAGTTTTTAATACATTCTCTTCGGATTTTTTATATTCATCTGATTGAGATGCATTATCATGCAAACGATCATAATTTACAAGTATTTCTAGATACATAGGAAGATAATAATCATATAACTTCCTTGTTTTATCTTGTTTAACTCCAAATTCATCTTCAATTCTTTTAATTTCTTTTAGATGTTCAATACTTTCATTTACTAATTTGTTAACTTCTTCAACTTCTATTTGCTTATTAACATTAGTAAGTTTGTTAATATAATATGTACAATTCTTTTCTACTAAAATAGATTCGGTAATTTTATCTTTAGCATTATCAGATTTAGATTGTTTATCTAATTTTTTAGCTAAATTCTTACATAATTTATTAAATGATTTAGGTTGTTGCTTGGAAAATTCATTTAAATTTCCAATACATTCATCATTTAAAAATATTTGTATTGTTTCTAAATTAATATTATCTGGATTGCTTAAAAATAGATAAATATCACTATTAATTTGTATTTTATTACCATCTATTTCTTTTAAAAGTTCTAGAATTCCAGAATCATCAATTTTTGTCTTTGCATAAGAAACAGTGCTTTGTTTTGAATTGGAATTACTTCCCTTTGCAATGGCATACGCAATAAAAAATATAACTATTCCGGCACAAATAATAGGAATAAGATAACCAAATATACCTATTAAAATAGATGCGATAATTAAAAACCAAATAATCGAACCTAAAAAATCTCCGTTGTTTCTTCTCATATTTGAATTATAACATTGAAAATATAACTATATTTTTATATTTTATAGTTTTTATACATTATATCAGTTGCTTCTTGTATACCTTTAGTTACTTCTTCGATATTCTCTTTTTGCCACTTAGATGGATCTTGTCTAAAATGTGTTGTCTTGTCTACCCTATTATCGAATATACCAATTGGTAAATGGAATTTCTTGCCTTCTGAAGTAACTGTGATAGTATCTTTTACTTCAGATGTATCTTTTAGATATAACATATCATCACAGCCATATTCATCAAGCATTACTTGTAGTGGAACGCCATGATTTAAGATTGAACCCGGATCATTAGGGTCAGTTCTTTCAAAGTTCTTTCTTCTTGATTCTTCTGGTGTAACCCAAATATATAGAATCGCAGCTCTTTCTAATATTTCAGGTGAAAACATTCTTAAGGAATATTGATATCCTGCGGGATCTTGAAGTGGCATAGATGAGCCATCTTTTCCGCCTCTTGCCATCTCAATAACAACAGTCTTGCCTTCAACTTTGCCATCTTCAGGATAGAAAGATAGTCTTTCTTCAAATTGAGCCTTGCAGTCATCTTCTAATAGTTCAATTAATTTTTCATATGTTTCATTATCTAAACTAGATAAAAGATATTGATCATTAACAGCATTAGCAGCTTTATCTAATCTATCAAACATCAATCTAGCATAAGACTCTGGTCTTTCTTTATTATTTTCAACTAAATTCTTATAATCTTCATTTAATAATTTAATCAAAACACCATTACCATTACCTGCGCATGCTCTTGGGTATAGTGTTTTGCCCATCTTCTTTAATTCTTCTTCGATTCTATCTTTTATATGTACATATGGAAAATCATCTAATTGTAGGTTTTGGCCAATGTGGAAATCTCTTCTTAATACCTCTGGATCCATATTAATCATAAAATTTCTAACTTCTGACTTGCCACTTGCTGGTAAAGCTAGTAATAATACTACATCAAATACATCATTTTTCATTTAAATTTTCCTCATTTCTACAATATTAATTATACTATTATCATTGATTTTATTTATTATCTTCTACTTTTTGGTTTAACATATTTAATTCATTAACATATTTAAAAAAAGCAGATGCTATTACATCCTTTAATGAAATAACATCTGTTTTATGTTTAATTAGAAACTTTATTTTGTTAGATAAAATATCTATTTCTTAATAAATTCAACAATGCATTGGCCTTCTAATAAATCTAATAGTTTTAATTCATCACCTATAATTTTAGCTACTAAATTTCTAGTACCATCATTTTCAATTGTATCTAATACAATTTGCATCTCACCGCAATAATGCTTGTAGTTATCGTTTACTACAACTACATCGCCTCTATTAAATGTTTTTGATGTAATTGCTTTAGGTTTAATAGAATATTCTGGTTTAGAATATTTAAATCTAGATAAACGAGAATGTGCTAACCATTCACTACTATCTGCCATTAAATGAGGATAAAAATTAAATAATAAATCATGTTCATCATGACTATTATCTTTTTCTTCTTCAACTCTAAATTTGGTTGCTAGTACTGTTTTTGTGTCTAAGATTCCATAATCTAAGAATAATTTAAGAAATGCATTTGTCTTTGCTTCCTCTTGCATATCTTTTACAGCAAATACTTCTTGAAGAGTTTTGAATTCTTCTTCACTAGCGAAAGCATTGCCAATTAATACATCATCAACATCTTTAGTAGCTAATAACATTCTGGCTTGTAAATCTATTGGTAGATTTCTAGTCATTTCTACTGTAGGTAAACCATTTATAGCACCCCAAACACCATGTGTATTTTTATTATTAGAAGAAATAAATGCTCCGATAGTTACATCTCTAGAAGCACTCTTAATCATCTTATTAGTGCTTATAAATTTATCCATTCTCATTGCGGTATATTTTTGAGGGAAGAAGTTATGACATAAATGAATCTTCTTAGGGTCTACTCCAGCATCAATATATACTTTTGGATCTATAATACCGGCATTTAATTCAATTTCAATACCATATGCATTATTCAATAATTTGATATCATTTTCTAGACCAAAACTTAAGTCCATTCTTAAGATATCTACATTAATACTCTTAAATACTGATAAATCATCAAATGTAGCACCCATTCTTTTAAAACATTCTGGATTAACATCCAAAGATACACGAATATTTACTTTATGAGCTTCATCAATTAACTCTTTAAAATAAGCTAATACTTCTTCTTTTGTTCCTTCAACAGAAAACATAGAACTAAATGCTTTTGTAGCACCATATTTTGCAGCTAAAGCAAAGTATTCTCTTATTTCATCCATTGATTCAATATCAGGATATACACTAATTCCAAATGCCAAAATTAATCCTCCTTACTAAAACAGAAGATATCGCCTGTTTTCATTAAATCTAAAATACAGAAAGCATCTTTAGATATATGACCGATTAAATTTCTTTGGCCATCATTTTTCATTGGTTTCATACATATTTGAATTTCAGCTCTATAGTATTCAAGATTATTATTTACTATTAAAACATCGCCTTTTTCAAAGTATTCTTTTGAAGATTTTCTACATGGGATATCAGCCTTCTTATAGAAAATACGTGTCCATCTATCACGAACCATATAATTGATATATTCACCAACTTGATGAGTTTGATAGTATAAAATTTCTTTTTCAATATTTGTTACACCTTCTTCAAATTCAATTCTTAATGGTAAACGTTTTATATCACCATGAGGTAAAATTTTTTCAAGCATTTCACCATAATCTTTAAATGGTTCTACATGAATATAAACTTCTTTCATAACATCAGCAGCTTCTTTAAATTCTTCTTCACTTGCAAAGGCATTGCCAAATATTATTTCATCTACATTGTCCATTGCGAGTATATGTCTTACTTGATCAGCTACACTCATAAAACGATGTTCTTCAATAGTAACTAATCCATCATGAACTGGCCAAGGACCATGAGCTTCTTTTACATGCGAAGTAATAAATATAGCAACTCTTACTTTCTTTTGCTTCCAATGGTTGTTAACATCCATTGTTGATTCTAAATCAGCACCAGTATATGTTTGAGGATAGAAATTGTGGCATACAGATAAGTTGTTAGGATTTGCGCCACCTTCAATTGCTTTATCTATTGCAGGTATAAATCCAGCACTCATTTCTATACCAACACCATATTTATTATTGATAAGTGTTACATCTCTTTCATCAAAATAGCACATATCCATACGCAAGTAATCAATTCCCATTTCATTAATTACTTCTAGATTATTTTCATCAGCGCCTAATTTTTTTAAACAATCAGTATTTGCATCACCACATACTTTCATTCCATATTTATGAGCGATTGCTGTAAAGTTTTTAAAATAAGCTATTATTTCTTCTTTAGTACCTTGTACTGAAAAAATAGAAGTAAATATTTTAGTAAAGCCATATTTAGAAGCTAATTTTAAATAATTATCAATTTCTTCTATTGTTTCCTGTTCGGGATATAAAGATACACCTAATGTAATCATACGTTCTCCTATCTAATTAATTTATATTTCCATTATTTTTAATGCATTCTTGATACCAAGCAAAGGAATC
>CAVCTP010000074.1:0-6173 GCA_963605145.1 Tannerellaceae bacterium | reverse complement strand
ATTTAAATCATTATGAGTTTTATTAGTTCCATGATAATCACTGCCACCAGTGATTAATTTATTATGTTTATTTGCGATATCAAGTAGATGTTTTATATTTTCCTCATTTGCACTTGGATGGTAACATTCAATGCCATCTATTTTATCTATAACATCATTAAAAAAGTCATCAATATCAAAGTTATCAATATATTCATAAGGATGAGCTACTATAGCAATACCACCATCATTATGAACTGCTTCAATAGCAGTATTTATAGAGATAGTTTTTCTTGGCACATATGCTGGACAATGATCACCAACATACTTATCAAAACCTTCACTAACAGAGTTTACATAACCATGTTTCATTAATACCTTACAAATGTGAACACGATTCATAATGCCTTTAGAGAATTCTTTTAATTCATTGATATTGATATCAATACCCATATCATTTAATCTTTCAATAGTTTCTAATAAGGCTACTCTTTTATATGCTTCTGCTTCTTTAATAATGTATTGTACATTCTTATAATCAGTTGTAGAACCATTAGGAAAATAAGATAACAGATGTACTTCGCTACCGTTATAATCAACAGTTAATTCTGTGCCAATAATATAGTCTATACCTTCAGCAATCTTACTTGCGGCAATAGAACCAGTAAGAATATTATGATCAGTTATAGAAATTTGGCTAAGTCCTAGAGCCTTAGCTTTTTCAATAATTTGTTCGACGGTATCAGTTCCATCAGAATATAAAGAGTGAGTATGTAAATCAATCATGCATTTCTATTATATATCTCTAGACATCACTAGCACATTATATTCTTCTTGCTTATTTGTAATACCAGTATATTTAAAGCCTTGTTTTGTCCAGAAATTAATTGCTTCTACATTATTTTCAATAACACCAAGTCTTAAATGATTATAGCCTTGAGCTTTTAATGATGATCTTATATCGGCAAATAATTCACTACCAAGTCCTTTTCTTTGTAGATGTACATCAACCATAAACCAGCCAATAAAGGCATTATCAACATTAGGATATTTAGTAATAAGGTCTAATATGGCGATTAATTTATCATTGTTATAGAAACCAACAAAGTATTTGTTTTCTGGGCCAGTACCCTCAGGTAATTGAGATATAACTTCAGTAAGATTACGTTTTGTTGGTTCAGTTTTGGCGTATTCATAATATTTAGTATTTGCTTTACATAAGTTATATACATCGCTAATATCTTCTTCAGATATCTTCTTTATTTTATATGTTGTTGATAAGGTATCAAGATTTAAGGAATCAGTATTACTTACATATTCCAAGGCTTGTTTAAATTGTGTTTCATATAAGTTCTTATAGATACCATTATTTTGTAGTAGTTGTTCATGATTTCCTTGTTCTTTAATTACACCATTAGATACAACCAATATCTTATCCGCTTTTAATATGGTTGATAATCTATGGGCTATTACAATACTAGTTCTATCTACCAACATAGTTTCTAAGGCATTCTTAATGGCATTTTCAGAGATAGAATCTAGAGCACTAGTTGCTTCATCAAGAATTAATATATTTGGATTTTTTAAGATAACTCTAGCAATTGATATTCTTTGTTTTTCGCCACCTGATAGTTTTAAACCTCTATTGCCAACTTCGCTATTATAGCCATCAGGTTGAGAAACTATGAAATCATGTATATTGGCAATCTTACAAGCATTTTCTATCTCTTCCATAGTGGCATCTTCTTTAGCATATTTTAGATTTTCTAAGATTGTGCCATTAAATAAATATGTATCTTGAGTAACTACACCAATATTTTCTCTTAGATATTTTAAATCAAAGTCTCTTACATCAACTCCTGCAATAGATACACTACCTTCATCAACATCATAAAGTCTTGGGATAAAGTTAACTAGGGTAGACTTACCAGAACCAGAAGGTCCAACAATGGCATACATCTTTCCACCTGGAATTGTGAAATTAACATCCGTAAGAAGTGGTTCTTTTTTGTCATATGAGAAAGCAACATGAGAATATACTATATCTTGATTCTTAACATTTGGCTTTTTGCCATCAACAGGCGAGGTAATAGTATTTTCTCTATCAAAATAATCAAATATTCTACTAAATAAGGCTAGAGATCTTGTAAAGTCTACTGATATATTTAGCAAGGATTCTACTGGTCGATATAAACGATTAATTAAGGCAACAGTAGAAGTAATAGCACCAACTGTTAATGCTGTATCTAGATTATTAATAATTAAATATCCACCAGCAAAGTAAATAAGCAAAGGTCCAACTTGGGTAAACATACCCATGATTACTCTAAACCATTTACCACTACGTGCTTCTTTTAAAGAATACTCTGATACTTCTTTATTTATCTTTACAAAGTTTTCATATTCTTTTTCTTCTCTAGTAAATAGTTTTACTAACATTGAACCAGATACACTTAATGTTTCATTGATTACTTGATTTAATTCATCTTGTTTTGCTTGAGCTTGAGAAAGTAGTTTAAAACGAGATTTACCAGCCGATTTAGTAGGTAATACAAGTAGTGGAATAATACAAATACCAACTAAAGCAAGTTTTGGGCTCATTGACCAAAGGGCAACTACCGTTGTTATGACAGTGGCAATATTAGAAACAATACTTGATAGAGTTCCTGATATTACAGAAGATAATCCAGATATATCAGTATCCATTCTGGTGATAATATCGCCTTGTTTTTCACTAGTGAAAAAAGAATGTGGCATATATTGAAGGTGCTTATACATTTGATTCTTCATATCAAAGATAATTTGTTGTGATATCCAAGCATTGATATAACTTTCTAGAACACCAATAACTTGGCTGGCTGTTAAAGCTACAAAGGCCATTAATAATAATTTAATTAATAGGGCCATATCTTTACCAACTAAGGCTTGGTCTACTATTTTTCCCGTAATCATAGATGGAAGTAAACCAACAACACTTGATATTAGAATGGTTACAAAAACTAATAAAAATTGTGGCCAATAGGGAACTAAATAAGAGAATATCCTCTTAAGTAATCCTTTGGTAATCTTTGGCATGTTTTGTTTTTCTTCGTCAGTTAAAAAACCTCTTGGGCCTAGTCCTCTTTGCATAATCCCTCCATAAGTAAAAAGCCAGATTATCTGGCTTTATTGCATAACACTTGTATAGTAAGTTTGTTGGTAAATATCTTGAATTTCATATACTGCTAGATATTTATCTTCATTAATATATACATCTGATAGATATAAATCATCATTAATTGTTAGAGTATTTCCTAATTGATAAGTATTAGAGAAAGTACCATCATAGGAATAATAATCACAAACAAATGTTATTTCATCACCTGGATTTAATTTAGTAATAGTCTTGGCTACCATAGCACTATCGTCTTTATAATCAAATGTTGCGCCAACTACTTTAATACTTTCATCATCAATCTTTACTATTAAATTTGCGTACTTACCATTTAACATGACAGGAATTCTACCAGTATCAGTACAATTTCCATTATCTTCATAAGTACTTAAATAATAGAATGGTACAACTTCATAATTTTGATTATCAATTGATGCTGCAAGCCATGTCATATCGCTAATTGTTAGCAAGTTACCATCTTCATCAATATCATATAAAGCATCACTACCTAAATCGATATATCCTTCGCCATCATCGATATAAACATTTAATAATAGACTATCAATCATAGACCATTGTTTATTTGTTAGAGATATCTTGCCATCTTTAAAGTTTAAGTCAGCATCAAAGTGATTTTCAGAAACATATTCAGCAATATCATTATTTAAACTTCTATCATACCAAGAATCATAACCATCACTATAATATGAAGAATATGATGAATCACTTGAATAAGCACCAGAGATAAATGTACTTAAAATATCAACTAATAAATCAGAACTACTTTGGCTTTCATAATTATAATTATCACTATAATCATAAGATGTTCCACCAGTGAAGATATCATATATTGATGAATAACCACCAGAAGATACTTGGCCACCAGTAGTATAGGAACCAAAACTTCTAATACAATCAGAATAATCTTCGTTCATATCAATTGCATCATAAGTATTTAAAATACTATTTAAATAAGAAGTAGCACGATATGGGAAGTATATTGATAAGCCATAAGCGTTAGACATATCAGATGAAGTATTGTTGTATTTGATACAACTCTTTAATACTTTAATTAAATTATTAGCTTCGGTAGTTCCTACATTATTCGCTAAATCAATTAAATCTACTAAATCTAATTGTGAACTAGCGAATTCTCTAGCACCACTTCTTGCTTTTGCCACTGTTGTATAGTTGGCATCAATTAATTCAGTTGTGCTTGTTGAAAAACTTGATAGAACACTAGGAAGTGTATATTCGAGTTCCGCTAAATCAACTACTGATAGGGTTGCAGATTGTCCAGGAACATCTTCAGCACAATTTTCCACAAATGAATCTGCGATTGCTTTACCAATTTGTACTGTTGATAGTGAAGTATTTTCTGATAAAGAATTTAGCCAATCTGTATAATACCAGCCAATACCAGGTTCAGATTCTTCAGAGGCGATTAAGTAATCAGCATGTTCACTAAGCATTAAAGCAGTTTCGGTATTTGCCATTAAGCAAGCATCAAAGCCAATGAAGTCAAACTTAACATCAGCATTAGTTAAACCTTCATCAATTAAATCAAGAGTCATAGAACCTTTTCTAGGATAGTTTTCATCAGAACCATAACCTTGAACTGAACCAGCACCATGGTCCCAGAATATTAAAGCATAACGATCTGCTTCAAAATTATTAACACCATATTCAATAAAGGAAGTAAGAGTATCAGGATCTACCATGGCACCACTACCAGCATTTTCATTTAGATAACCGATTTGTTCATTTCCAACAACTTGGAATATTTGATTATATTTATTAGAGATACCAGATAGTTTCCAACTAGAGCAGCCACCAGTATAAACAATTAAGTTAATGTTATCTGATAAATCCGCATTAGCCATTTCGCCTAAGTCACTAGTTGCCATACCATATTGTGATTCAAGGTCAGCACCACACATATAAACCATGATGGTAATTGTATCTTCACCATTACCTTTGATAGTTGTATATTTATCTCTTATACCACTATCACTGCTTGTTGTTTCATTGATACTCGCAACATTAGAACCTGTAGACCAATCACTAGAATAGGTAGTAGAAAGATTTGTATAACCACTAAAGGTTTCTGTATCAGTGCTTGTACTATTACCTTTTGAAGCAAAGAAGAAACGATAAATTAAGAAAATAATTAATATAAAAATAATAATTTTAAATAAACTACTTTTATTTCTTCTTCTCATTGTTTTTTACCTTTTAGCTTAGCAATTAAGTTACCAATACCTTTTGCGGTTTTACCGACAGCTTCTATATTTAAAGCTTCTTTCTTTTCAATCTTGCTGACATTTGCATTCGAAGCAATATGTCTAGTTCTTTTTCTAGGTTTGTTGTCCATAATTATTCCTTCCTTTTTAAATGATCACATATAGATAATAAAGCATTAAAATATTTTGTAGCTTCATCTAGTGTTTGTGAATAAACATCACTACCTATTTCAATAGCATTAAATTCATTAACTCTAAAAGAAACTAAAGAAATATTAGGATTATTTAATTTAATTTCCATAATAATATTCACAGAGTTATTTGCGTATTCCTCTTCATATATTGATATATTACTTACATCTTTTGCATCTAATATATCAGCATTATCACCTTTATAATCTTTTCTTTTAGATATAACAAAAGTTTTATCTTCCTTATTTATATATAAAGTATATTTACCTTCTATCTTTTCATCTTCTATAAAATCTTTTATTTTATTTAAATTATCTTTGCGATAGTTAAAATGATCAATCATTTGTTTAACAGACATCTTTTCACAAATCTCTGGAGTTAGCCATTGTGATTTTATAGATGCACAGTTACGACACAAAAAACCATCACATAACTTGATGTTTCCATATCTTGATAATGGTTTATTACATAGTGAACAGATTTTAGTTGTCATTTCTTAACTATATTATAAATATAAATTATTTTAATGAAGCAGTAGAATCTTTCTGAATTAATTTATAGTCAATTAATAAAGCTGCTACACCAATTAAAAATATAATTAAGAA
>CAVCTP010000073.1:0-6197 GCA_963605145.1 Tannerellaceae bacterium | reverse complement strand
GTTTTAACATCAATTCCTGATACCTCTTCTAGTAATTTCATAACCGTAGGATCTACATGTCCTAAGATATCAAATTTTAATAGATTATCATTATAATCATGATATTCAAAGTGGGTTGATCGCCATGCCGCATTTATATCATTGGCAGGATATTGAATTGGTGTAACATCTTCTATTTCCATACCCTCTGGTAATACGACAATACCACCAGCATGTTGGCCAGTTGTACGCTTAACTTCAGAACAACCTATCGCTAATCTTTCTTTTTGGGCTCTAGAAAGTTTTTCTATACCCTTTTTCTCACAATAGCCACTAACATAACCATAGGCAGTCTTATCTTTAACAGTTAAAATAGTTCCGGCTCTAAAGACATTATCAGCACCAAATATTTCTCTTGTGAATAAATGCGCCTTTGGTTGATATTCTCCTGAGAAGTTTAAATCAATATCCGGAATCTTATCACCATTAAAACCTAAGAAGGTTTCAAATGGGATATTTTGGCCATCAACAGTTAATTTTTCACCACATATAGGACATACTTTATCTTCTAGGTCATAACCAGATCTAACAGTTTCACTAACCCACTCCAAATGATGACAATTAGGGCAAATATAGTGCGGTGGTAAAGGATTTACTTCAGTTATACCTGAGAATGTGGCAACAATAGATGAGCCTACAGAGCCTCTAGAACCAACGATATAGCCATCATCATTAGAACGTTTAACCATTAAGTGGCAAACATAATATATAACACCATATCCATTAGAAATAATGGCATTTAATTCTTTTTGAATTCTTTTTTCAATAATAGGATCTAAATCCTTACCATATCTACTATGGGCTGTAAACCATACTAAACGTGTTAAATATTCATCAGCTGATATAACTTCATCAGTATCTAAGAATGGTTCTTCATAGATATTACATCTTCTTGCAATCTTTATCGCATCTGGTAAAAATGGTGGATGTAAAACATAATCAAATGGCTCAATTGCCTCACACATATCAGCTATTTTATTTGTATTATTGATAACTATATCATTAACTAATTCATCATCATTTAACCACTTAAAGGCTTCTAACATCTCCTTAGTATTAAAGAAGTGTTGATCTGGAGTAACTTGTTTTTGTCTTTTCTTTTCATCGTAGATATATAAAGGATGGAATACTCCACCTATTCCTTGAGCACAGATATAAACATCTCTTAATATCTTTTCATCCTTACCAACATAATGTACATCACCTGTAGCAACAATTATCTTATTTTGTCTTTTAGCTTCTTCAATAATATCTAATTGATATTGTTTTAAACGATCCCAAGTAAAAGATTCTCTATCTTCTACTAAGAAAGAATAATTGCCTAGTGGTTGTAACTCTATATAATCATAAAAAGATATGGCTTTGGCTAGTTCATCTTTACCTCTTGTATGGGCTAGTTCAAATACCTCACCATTCATACAAGCACTACCAATTAATAGATTTTCTCTTCTAGCTTCTAAGTCTTGTTTTAATACTCTAGGTTCACCTACCCCAGATTCTTTCATGGAAATAGTTTCGGTATGTGATTTAGATATTAATTTATATAAATCCTTTAAACCCTTTTTATTCTTACATAATACGGTTGTATGATAGGCCCTATTTTTACTAAAGGCATCTTCACCTTGATGGCTTGCTAGTTCGTTTAGTGTATTAACATTTTCCTTTTGAAGTTGTTTTAACATCAAGTTAAATGATTGTGCTAATACTTCCGCATCATAATTAGCCCTATGGGCTACTTCTTCATCATAATTAACTCCATATTGTTTACATACACTACCTAATGAATATGAACGTTTATTAAACATTGATTTAGCTAAAGCTAAAGTATCAATAACTGGATTATCTAATTTATTTAAACCAATTCTTTGTAACTCTTCATTTAAAAAACCATAGTCAAAAGAAGCATTATGTGCTACTAATACCCTTCCTTTAACAAAGTCTAATATTTCATCTTTACATTCCTTAAATGTTCTAGCACTATTAACTTGTTCATCAGTGATGTTTGTTAGTTGTTTAATGTTACTTGATAAAGCAATTGGTGGTTTGATAAAGAAGTCTTTAACTTCTTTTACCATGCCTCTATACATTAATACCGCACCAAATTCAATAATATAGTCATGTCTACTACTTAAACCAGTTGTTTCTAGGTCAAATACCACATATTCTTGTTCTGACAATAAATTATCATTTGAGTTATAAACTATATCCAAATTAGGATATACCATATTTAATTCACAACCATATAATACTTTAAAATCAAAGTTATCAGGATTAGCTTTCTTTAAGTCTTTATAAGTCATAAAGGCTTCGTGGTACGCTTGTACACAAGCATGATCTGTAATAGCTACAGCCTTATGTCCCATCTTGTAAGCTGCCTTAACTACATCTTTTGGAAATGATACACCATCCATTTCTGATAATTTAGTATGGGCATGTAATTCAACACGCTTATTTTCAGCATCATCAATTATCTTATCTATACTTTCAATAAATTCTATTTGATCTGGTTCAAATAAATAATCATTCATATAATTATCAAAACGATAATTACCATAAAAGATAGCCGTTTTACCTACCTTATTTTCAGCCATTATTTGTTTAGTAAATCTTCTACCTTCTACAACTTTAACAATGGTCGCATTATTATCATCTTTAACATATATTGTTTGAATTAATATACCAGTTTTAGTTGTCTTTTCATCAACTTTAAATATTTCACCAGTAAATTTAACACTAAATAAATTATCAACTAAATCATCTATTGTTAATTCAGTATAAACTTTCTTTTGTTTATAATAATGTTTCTCACCATCATTATTTTGAGGTTTATATTCTTGTTTTGTAACTTGAGGTAAAGGTTCTAATTCTTCTACAATATTTTCAACATCTTTAGTTTTCATTATTATATTTTTACGATATCCTAAATCATAAAAATATAATTTTAGATTATCTAAATCATTTAAATCGTTATTATAACTATTTATATCAGTATAAGATAATATAAAACCATCATTACTTATTATTGGTACACAATCTTTATAAGTATTATTTAATTTTCTATAAGCATCTAAATAAGAATTAATTTCCATAATTGGTAATTCTTGATTTTTAGCTTTAATAAATAGTTTAAATCTATCTAAACCTAAATTCTTTAAATAATCATTTAAATCAATATATAGATTATATGGAAGAACATAATCATTTTCTGCTTTAATACTAGAAAAATCATCATTTTTACTAAATATAACATCAATAATATTAAAGTTAGAAAAATATTTAGCCTTATCTTCGCTATATTTCTTTTCTTCTATTAAATTATTTATATCAAATTTCATAGTTTAGCTATTTTTCCTAAAGCATCTTTAGCCGCATTCTTTTGAGCCTCTTTTTTGCTGGTTCCTTTGCCACGGCCATATATTAAATTATCAATTTTAACTACTACTTCAAAAATAGGATTGTTGCTAGGACCATTAGTCTTAACTGTTTCATATTTAATAACTCTTTTAGAATCTGCTTGAATATATTCTTGTAGCTTTGTCTTATAGTCATATACGGATTCATCAATTTGCCTTATATGTTTAAGCATCATCTTATCTAAAAAATCAAAGGCTACATCGTATCCTGAATCTAAATATATTGCACCTGTAAAGGCTTCAAACATATCAGCTATAATTGAGTCTCTATTTCTTCCACCAGTTTTTTCTTCACCGGCTCCAAGCATTAAAAATTCATTTAAACCATTTTCTCTTACTATTTCCGCTAATGCTTTTTCTGATACTAAGTTAGAACGTCTAGTAGACATATGTCCTTCAGATAATTCTGGTTTAATTTCATATAATCTATGAGCACTATAAATTTGAAGTACTGCATCACCTACAAATTCTAATCTTTCATTATCACCTAATTCAGACTTATGTTCATTAATATATGAAGAATGAATAAAGGCTTGCTTTATTAAGTTTGTATTAGTATAAGGTATATTTAATTTATCTAAGAAATCAAAAATATTCATGAAATTATTATATCTCAATCAATATAACTCTTATAAGCAATTTGTGCTATTTCATCATAATAATTTTTATATTCAATATTATTTAAATTATCACATATCATATTGGCATCATTTTTAGCACTTTCAATAAATTTAGTATCCTTTAATATATCCGCTAAAACAAAGCCTGGTAGACCACTTTGTCTAGTACCTAATATATCTCCAGGTCCCCTTTGTTTTAAGTCTTCTAAGGATATTTCAAAACCATTATTGGTTTTACATAATACTTCTAGTCTATTAATTACTTCTTCACTATTATTATTAGTTAATAAGTAACAAGTACCTTCATATGATCCTCTTTGTACCCTACCTCTTAATTGATGAAGTTGTGATAATCCAAATTTATCAGCATCATAAATAATCATCATTGTCGCATTTTTAACATTTACGCCAACTTCTACAACTGTTGTAGATATTAATACTTGTATCTTATTATCATTAAAATCATTCATGATATCTTGCTTTTCTTCACTACTTAATTTGCCATGCAATAAAGATACATTAAAGGGTTTTAATTCATCTTTTAATGATTTATATAAACCATTTACATCCTTAGCACTATAATTCTCTGATTTATCTATAGCTGCCGCTATAATATAAATTTGTCTACCTTCTTTTAATTTATCTTTAATATTATCTAATATACTTCTAATACTATTTTCTTTTATTAAATAGGTCTTGCAGCCCTTTCTATCGCTTGGCATTGTTTCTATTGTTGATATATCCATATCACCATATATAGATGTAGCTAATGTTCTTGGAATTGGTGTAGCGGACATTAAACAAAAATCCACACATTCTCCTTTATTCTTTAATGCTTTTCTTTGTTTAACACCAAAACGATGTTGTTCATCAGCAATTACTAATCCTAGATTATGATATTTAACATCCTCAGAAAATAAAGCATGAGTACCAATAATAATATCAATATTACCTTCTTCTATATCTTTCTTAACTTTATTTTCATTATCCATAGCACCATATAATAAACCTATTCTTACCCCAAAGGGTTTTAATAATTTACTTATTGTTTCATAATGTTGTTTTACTAATATTTCGGTAGGTGCAAGTAATGCCCCTTGAAAGCTTGCTAAGTAATTGGCATATAAGCCAATTACCGCAACAACAGTCTTACCAGATCCTACTTCTCCTTGTATTAAGCGATACATTATCTTAGAACTACTTAAATCATTTAAAAAATCATCCTTAGCCTTATTTTGATCACTTGTTAGACTAAAACCTAAACTATCTATTAATTCATTAACCTTATCAATAGAGAATTCCTTAATCCTCTTTAACTTATTATCACTACCCTTTATTATTCTCAAACCTATATAGAATCTTAAAAACTCTTCATATTTTAATCTAGATAATGCCTTAGTTAACATTAATCTACTACTAGGAAAATGTATTCCTTCAATAGCATCAACCTTAGATACTAAACCATGTCTATTAATTAAATCTATAGGTAAATTATCAACTATATAATCTTTACATTTATCAAAAGTATATTGAATTAATTTCTTAATATCATTTTGACTTATTCCTTCTTTAATAGAATATGAAGGTATTATTCCTATTACATCATTAATATCTTTACAATAATAATTAGTAGCAGTTATCTTATTATTTCCTTCATATTTACCAAAGATTGTTAATCTTTCATTAATTCTTAAACTTCTAATCCATGGTCTATTAAAGATAGTTATTAATAATTCATTATCTTCATATAACACTTTAAATCTAGATATAGTTAATCTACCCTTTTTAAATGATGTAGGATAACTTATTAATTCACCTTCAAATACTACCTGATTTCCGATAATAAAATCTTTATAGGGAGTTATTCTATATTCTTCATATTTATAAGGATAATAACTTAAGATATCATCACTATTATTTAAATCTAATGATTTACATATCTCTTTTCTTTTATCGCTTAGTTTTAACTCATTTAATTCCATCACTATTATTTTAGCAAATATGTTAGAATAATATCGTTATCCCCGAATGGTGGAATTGGCAGACACGCGCGACTCAAAATCGCGAGGAGAAATCCGTGTGGGTTCGAGTCCCACTTTGGGGACCACTATTAAAACAAAGCCCA
>CAVCTP010000072.1:0-6319 GCA_963605145.1 Tannerellaceae bacterium | reverse complement strand
TATGTTTGATAGAATTATTATGTATGAATTACTTACCTACTAAACTTGCTAAGTTAAGAAAACATTATAGTTATTCACAATCTTTTCTTGCGGATTATTTAAAGGTTGATACTTTGGAATATATGAATTATGAAAATGGTAATTCAATGATTAATTATGCTCAAATGAAGAAGTTGGCTAATTTATATCAGATTCCTATGGTAGAGATATTTTTAAATAATGAAGATGTTACTTTATATGATGTTAAAGATCAAAATACTGATGAGATTAATGCTAGATACTTTATGCAAGAGAATAAGATTTCTAATAGATTTAAGGAATTTCTTATTGAACATAAATTGGCTTCTTCAATAATTGGTATATTATTAGTAGCCATAATTATATTAAGTATTGTATTAAGTAAGACTGTAGCTCCATATGAAATTAAACGAGAGAATATTAACAGATTATCAGTATCACAAAGTACTGTTGTTTATATAAATGAATCAGGGGCAATTGGTTTTTCTGGTTCTAATGTTAATGGACAATTAAATGATTTGGCAACTACTAGCGCTATTAAAGTATGTGAGGGTAGTAGCTTTACGGTATGCCTACAAGAAGATGGTAGTCTTATTAGTTCTGGTTTATTAGATAAGGATGCAGATACATTATCTTCTTGGAAGAATATTGTGGATATTGGTGCTGGCGATAATTTTGTTGTTGGTGTAGATTCTAATGGTAGAGTTTATTGCATTGGTGATGATAAGGCTTGTGAGGTTGCAGGAACAAAGAATATTAAGAAGGTATTTGCTTTAAGCAAAGCGGCTATCTTATTAAGTAATGATGGTTCTTTATCATATGCTGGAACATTAATTGGTTCTAGTGTTATTGCGACAAAATCAAATATTATTGATTTAGATGGTAGTGATAATATCTTAGTTATTTTAAATAGTGATAATACTGTTAGTGTTAATAGTAAAACAGGTTCATATATTAAATCAGAAAGTTTAAGTGATATCGTTGATGTTGCTTGTGGCAATGATTTTGTGGCTGCCTTAGATTCTTATGGTAAGGTACATATCGAAATAGATAATGACGAGATAATTGATCAAGTAGATGAGTGGTCTAATATCATAGCAATTGACGCTGGAAGTGATTATTTAATTGGTTTTGATGGTAAGAACATTTATGGTGTAGGCAATAATGATTATGACCAATTCAAGAAAGATAGTAAAAAGAAGATTACTTTAGAAAAGGTTAGTGAAATATCTTATGTAATTGATGAAGATAAGATTAATATTAGTTTTAAGGGTGTTGATAATGCTGACGCTTATTTAATTAGTTTAAATGTTGGTACTGGCCTATCTAAACGTATCGATAATCAAGAAGTGGTAGAATTTTCTACTTTAAATATGATTGAGGGTAAGACTTATACAATTAGTATTATTAGTATGGGTAATGAAAATTATAAGGATTCTGATGAGGCAACACTTAATTTTGTCTATCAAAAACCAATAATGGTTGAGGTTGATACTAGTGAATATATTGGTAAGAGTGTTGAAGAGTTTGAGAGTTATTTAGATGAATTAGGTATAAGTTATCAAAGGCAAGTAAGCAGTAGCACAATATGTGAAAATGGAAGAATTGTCTTAGATATTATTGAATTTGAAGATGGTAAGTATAATAAAGACGATTTAGATGAATTGATAGTAAAATATACTTGTTGTAAGGTGGAATGATGGCTGCTAAAGTTTGGAAGATAAAGGGTTATGAGGGAGTTTTTACTGATGAAGAAATAATCAGTTTGATTTTAAGTGGCAAATTAAATAAAGATGATAGTCTTTATGGCAAAGATATAAAGCAATATGTAAAAATAAAAGATAGTATTTATCAATATTATCTAGGAAGGGGAGAAGATGAGACTATATAATTCATATACATTAAAAGTTGAGGAATTTAAACCAATAAAAGAGCATGAGGTATCAATGTATGTTTGTGGTCCAACAGTATATAATCATGCCCACATTGGTAATGCTCGTCCTATTGTAGTTTTTGATACTTTAAGAAGAACTTTTGAAGCTTTAGGATATAAGGTTAAATTTGTATCTAATTTTACTGATGTTGATGACAAGATTATAAACAAGGCAATTGAAGAGGGTGTAGATGAAAGAACAATTGCGGATAGATATATTAAGGCTTATAACGATGTAAGAAATAGTTTAAATATTATTCCCGTTGATGTAACACCAAGAGTTACTGAAACGATGGATGAAATCATTGAATTCATTGATAAGTTAGTTAAGAATGGTAATGCTTATGTAGTAGATGGCGATGTTTATTTTTCTGTTGAATCTGATCCTAAATATGGTGAATTATCGCATCAAAAGTTAGATGATTTAAATGCTGGAGCTAGAGTTGAAGTAGGTGATGGCAAGAAAAATCCATTAGATTTTGCTTTGTGGAAAAAGACTGATAAGGGTATTAAGTGGCATTCTCCTTGGGGCGATGGTAGACCTGGTTGGCATACAGAATGCGTTGTTATGATTGGCAAAGAATTCAATCATAGTTTAATTGATATTCATGGTGGTGGTAAGGATTTAAAGTTCCCACATCATGAAAATGAAATGGCTCAATCAGAATGTGTTAATCATCATCATCTAGCAAACTATTGGATTCACAATGGTATGTTAGAAACTAAGGGTGGTAAGATGTCTAAATCCTTAGGCAACACTCAATGGGCTAAGGATGTAATTGCTAAGCATGGCGCAAATCTAGTTAGATGGTTCTTATTAAGTGGCAAATATCGTGATTCTTTAATCTATGATGATGAAACATTTAATGCTGCTAAGGTTGAATTAAATAAGATTGAAAATGCTTTAAAACAAGTTGATGTTAAATGCGCTATCAATAACATAGAGTTAACTGATGATATTAATGAAGATAAATATAATGAGTTCTTAAAACAAATGGAAGATGATTTAAATACACCAAATGCTTATATGGTTATATTTGATACTGTTAAGTTATTAAATCAAAATTTAAGAACTAAGGATATTGATTATATTGAGGTTTCAAGAAACTATAATGCAATTAATAAGATGTTATCTATCTTAGGTATTTTTATTGATAAGGTTGTTTTAGATGAAGAAGATAAGAATACTTATAATTTGTGGATGCAAGCTAAAGCTAATAAGGATTTTGAAACAGCTGATAAGTATCGTGCAATATTATTAGAAAAAGGAATCCTTTAATGGATATAAAGCAAGTTAGCGCAAATTCTTTAAGTTTTATTGGTGATGCTGTATTTACTTTAAGAGTTAGAGAATATTTTGTTATGAATAAATATCAATCTTCTAAATCATTACAAAGATTATGTAATGGTTATAATAGTGCCGCAGGACAAACTAAGGTATTTAATAGATTAAATGATAATAATTTCTTTAATGAAGAAGAATTAGATATTTATCGTAGAGGTAGAAACCATATTACCCATATTCCTAAAAATGGTGATCGCCTTACTTATCAATGCGCAACTGGATTAGAAGCAATATGTGGTTATTTATATTTAACTGATAAAAATAGATTAGAAGAATTTTTTAATGAAGTATTTAAAGGAGGAATAGACAATGAGTAATATCGTATATGGAAAGAATTCTTTCTTTGAGGCATTAAAAAATAAAAGGATTATCTGTGCTTATGTATTAAGTGATAAGGATATTAAAGATTATCATATTAAATATAAAGTAGTTGATCGTAAGACTTTAGATAAGATGTCAAAATCTGCCAACCATCAAGGATATCTGGCAGAAGTAAAAGATTTTGAATTAAGTAGTGTTGATTCTATGATTAAACAAAACAATGGTTTAATTGTTATGCTTGATGGTTTAGAAGATGTCCATAACTTAGGGGCAATCATTAGAACATGTGAATGTGCTGGTGTTGATGGAGTAATTTATAAATCACATAACTCTGTTAAGGTAAATGATACTGTCGCAAAGGTTGCTTGTGGCGCTTTAGAATATGTAAAGGTTGCCGAAGTTACCAATTTAGTTAATACTATTAAAGACTTAAAGAAAAAAGGTTATTGGATTGTTGGTAGTGATGGCAATTGTGACTTATCTTATACTGATTTAAAATATGATTTCAATACCGTATTAATTATTGGTTCCGAAGGAAAAGGTATGTCACGTTTAGTAAAACAAGAATGTGATTATATTGTATCTTTACCAATGAAGGGACAAGTTACCAGCCTTAATGCTTCTGTAGCAGCTGGTATATTAATCTATAATATTATTAATTTAAGAAAATAATAAGTTGCTGATAATAGCAGTACTAATAAACATCAATATAAAAATTAATACATCAATTAAGATAATAATTACTATTTTAATAAAAGGATTTTTTATTTTATTAAGTTTTATTTTCTCTTGGCAATTTAAATAATTACCTGAAAAGAAGATTATAAATATTAAAGAAAAACCAAAACAAATTCTATCAATTGTTAGATTAAGACCACTAATTCCTTCGAAAATTACATTTTTAGATAGAAAAATTATAAATAAATATAAGAACCCAAAAAGAAACATATATATTGGATTTCCACTTCGAAAACCTACAGGTAAATAAAGTCTACTTATAGGATTATTGTGTTTTAATTGATTTATTAATTCATCATAATTAAAGTAACGCTTCTTAGGATCCATCATAGTACATTTTTGGATAATTGGTTTTAGTTTACTATTATAGTTTTCATTTAAATCAATATTTCCACTTATCATCTCTTTCATTAATACGCCAATAGCATATATATCAGTTTGAATATTAGATGAGGCAAAGCCATATTGTTCAGGAGCAGCATAGCCCTCAGTTCCAAGTAAGATGGTGTCACGTGTTTTTGTATTATTACTTATTTTGGCAGTATTAAAATCTATTAAATATAATTCATTATTATCTTTGAGGATTATATTTGCTGGTTTAACATCACGATGTACCAAAGCAATTTTATCCGTTATATCTTTAAGAATCTTACATAGATTAATAATAATTTGTCTTACTTCTTTTTCACTTAATGTACTTTCTTCAAGAATTGTTTCAAGTGTTTTACCTGAAATATATTCTTCAATAATAATTAATTTATTATCTTCTTCATATATTTCTTTAATAGTTGGAATACCATTTATATGATGTTTATATAACCATTCATAGACATTTTTATCATAAATATTTAAGACTTTTTTGACATAGAGTAAATTATCTTGTATATTTTTGACAAGATAAATTGAATGACTATCACCAATTGTTTTAACAATTGTGTACTTTTCTAACATATATAATAATTATAATTCAGGTGGGAACATGAAAAAAACAACTAGAGAATTAGAAGGAATATTTTTAAACAGTAATAAAGAAAGAATTGATAGTGATATATCGCAAGTTAGTGAAGAAATGTTTAATGTTTCTTTTAGAGATTATTTTAGAGACTTATTATTAACGAAAAAGATAACTCAACAAATGTTATTCTTAAGGGCAGATATTGCGGAAAATTATGGCTATAAATTAATATCTGGTGAAAAGCATACTAATCAAAGAGATGTAATTATAAGACTTTGTTATGCTGGAGAGTTTACCTTTGAGGAGACTCAAAGAGCTTTGAAATTATATGGTATGTCGCCTTTATATGCTCGTATTAAAAGGGATGCTTTATTAATAACAGCTTTTAATAATCGAAAGGGTAATATTTTAGATTTAAATCAATATCTAAAAGAAAATGGTGAAAATCCTTTAAAGAACTGCGGAAATATTGAATAAATTCCCCCTAAAAGGTGGCAATTTGAATTAAGTAAATTTTATATACTAACCTTAGTCATTAAATTTATCTTATTTAAGCAATAATTGAAGGGAGAGAAAGATGAAAAGAAGTAAATTGTTGCTGGTGGCAGGGATTATTGGTTTAGCATATGGAATTTATATTGTTACTTATTTCTTTGATGGTGTAGCAAGTTCTTCAGATGCTGAGCAATTAGGCGCAGGCCTAGCAGCAGCGTTAGTAACACCACATATGGCATTTGTTTGGCTAGCAGTAATATTCAATTGGTTAGCTTTTGCGCTAAAAGCAAGATGGGCAGCATTAGTAGCAGGTATTTTATACGCTGTTGCTATGGTTATGTTCTTCATGTATTTTATGTTTGTAATTGTGGAAATGATCTTGTGTTTTGTAGCCTATGCCAAGATGAAAAAAGAAGTAACAGCATAATCAAATATAAGAATGGTTTTTGATTGGCCATTCTTTTTATCTTAAAAGGGGATATCATGAAAAAAATAATATTGATTTTATTAGTTG
>CAVCTP010000071.1:0-6406 GCA_963605145.1 Tannerellaceae bacterium | reverse complement strand
TTTAACATATTGATACCATTTATTTTTTTGGGATAAAGGTTTTATTGTTAGAAAAGGTTTAAAAAAATGGTATTTTCACAAAAATGATAATAATAAGTTTGAAAATACATTAATTGCCTGAATATAATCGTTTACATTCGTGCTTTAATTAAATAGAATATAAAGCATGAATGTAAATAATAAACTGCATACATACACAGATAGCATTTGGGAAAAAATAAGAGAAATTGCAGATCTGAATAATGGTTACATTAGAACTAGTGATGTTGAAGCTGTTGGTATCAGTAGGCCTATGCTTAAAAAATATGTAAATACTGGTAAGTTAGAACTAGTTCGAAAAGGTCTTTACATACTTTCGGATGATTTTGTAGATGAGTTTGCCTTAATACAAGTACAAAGTAAAAAAGCAATCTTCTCCTATGGAACTGCTTTATATCTTTGGGGATTATCCGATTGTATACCTCATACCTTTGATATAACTTTACCGCAAGGGGCAAACATTAGTCGCTTAAAAAAGGATACGAAAGATCTCCGCTGTCATTATGTACAAAAGGAACTTTATAATCTTGGAATCACTAAAGCACAAACTCATCTAGGCTCTACAGTTTTGCTTTACGATAAAGAGCGTTGTATTTGTGATTTTATTAAAGATAAAAATAAGGTGGATATTCAAATCTATACGCAAGCAATTAAAGATTATTTTAACGGCAATGTCGATATAGGAAAATTATTAAAATATAGCAAAATTCTAAAAGTTGAAGAAAAGGTTAGAACATATATAGAGATACTATAAATAAAAAATGTCCCGAATAATATACATAATTTAGGACATATAAGAACTATTTATATAAACATTTAGTATCTAATAACCTGAAGCATAATTAAATATGTTATCTTTTTTAGTTATTTGTGGTTCTATAGAATAAGTAACATATTTATCATTATATTCATCAAGTACTCTTTCAACTTTAACAATATCACCAGAAAATAAATAATAATTATTATAATTGCCATCTAATACTAAGCCATTACTTCTACTACCAAAATATGCAGCAGCGTAGTCATCATCTATAACAAATTCCATAACACTAGAATCATCAAGATGATAACAGCCACTACTATCAGTATCTACATCAGCTTTTTCTTCTGCTTTAACTAAGGGTAATATTATTCCCGAATCTAATGTAAAGTAAAATCTATCACCAATTTGTCCATAATATGATCCTAAAGCAACCGCAATAAAACCATCATCATCAACTAAGAAACCAGTATTATAATCGATTGTTAACTCATTATGAATAAATTGATATTGTCTAGAACTAACAACCGTAGTCATACGATAATCCATATAGGTCTTAGCACTATTACTAGCACATACTTCTAATTCTTCAGTAGCATATTTCTTTTGATAATCAATTAAATTCTCTAGACTAAATGTATCTATCTCATTATCATCTTCAATAGTAAAAGCTGATAGACAAGCCATCATTATCAAAATAGAAATAATTACTACTGTTTTTTTCATATTATTTATATTGTTCTTCTAAAATACCAAAAGCTTTATAAACTCTAGTATAAGCTTGGCATGCATCTGAAGGTAATGTTAAATTATTAGATAATTCATCTACCTTTTTAAGTTCATCTTTAATGATATCTACATTGTTTTCTTCATAAGCTTTTTTAATATTCTCATAACAACTTTTAATATCATTAAGTTCAGGATGATTATCACCATGAACTCTGGCAACCTTAGCCATTAATAAATCTAATTCATCAAATGCAAATTTAATATTTTCCATACCCACTCCTATTTAATTGATATTACATCATAACCAACATTATTGATTACTTCTTCTAATTTCTTTTCATCTATCTTATCTTCATCGATATTCAATGTTGCTTTACTAGAATTATACATAACCTTAACATCACTTGCACCATCAAGTCCTTTTAATGCTGTTTCAATTTTAGTTGCACACATTGGACAAACTAATTCTTCTAATTGAATCTTAATCTTTTTCATTTATTTTCCTTCCTATCTATCAATAAACGCATAGCGTTTAATATTACTACTAATATTGATAATTCATGTATCAACATTCCTAATGCCATATGTATATAATTTAAAAATAATCCTAATAGTAATAAAACAACTGTAAGTAAAGCAATAAAGATATTTTCATAAGAAATCCTTATTGTCTTTCTAGCAATATTATATGCCTTAATTAAATCCATCATATTATCTTTAATAAGGACAATATCACTTGTTTCAATTGCCACATCACTTGCCTTACCCATAGATATACCAACATCTGCTAAGGCCAAAGAAGGAGTATCATTAATACCATCACCCACAAATGTTACTACATGATCCTTTTTTAAATTTTTAATTATATTCATCTTATCTTCAGGTAATAATTGGCTATAGTATTCTTTAATACCAATATTTTCGCAAACACTCTTACATACTAATTCATTATCACCACTTAATAAAATAACTCTTTTATTTTTTAAACAATTAATCATCTGCTTAGCATCATCTTTAATTTCATCAACAATTTCGTATATTGCGATTAACTGTAAATTCCTACTAACTAAGATTATTGAAGAACCATTATTTAGTATTTCATTAATTAATTCATTATATTCATCTAAATTAACATTATTATCCTTCATTAAAGCAATGTTGCCAATTAGATAGTTATTATATTTTAAACCTCTTCCCTTAATAGTTTCTGTTTTAATATCTAAAGGATTTAAATCATAGTATTTAGTAATAGCCTTAGCTAGAGGATGATAAGAATTATGTTCCATTGAATAAATAACTTTTAAATCATCTTCATTTGTTTTAAGTTCATAAGCATTTAAAACTATTGTATTGCCTTTTGTTAAAGTACCAGTCTTATCAAAGATAAAGACATCACTTTTGGCAAAATTTGTAATATTATCGCCACCTTTAAGTAAGATATGATTTCTACTAGCCTTACCTATTCCTGCTACGCTTGCTACAGGGACACCAATTACTAAAGCCCCAGGACAGGCTAAAACTAAAACAGTAATAGAAGTATCAATATCCCAAGTATTACTTAATAGATATTTAATAATTAAAACAGCAATGGCTAAGATAATCACAAATGGTGTGTAATATTTGGCAAACTTATCAATATCCTTTTCCATCTTTGATTTATTATCACTAGCTTCTTCTACTAAACTGATAATTTTTTGATAAGTACTATCATCACTTACCTTGCTAGCCTTCATTAATAAATCACCATTATCAACAATAGATCCAGCATATAAATAATCATTAACTGTCTTATATACTGGTTTAGATTCACCAGTTATACTAGATTCAATAAAATAACCATCACCTTTTATAACATAGCCATCAACAGCTACAACTCTCGAAGCATGTAATGCCAATGTGTCACCAATTTCTACCTCATCAACATCTATTTCTTCTTCTTTGCCATCATCATACTTTAAAGCTACCTTAGGAGCATTCTTTACTAAATCCTTAATAGCACTCCTAGTCTTCTGCATGGTCTTTAATTCTAAATAATTACCAAATTGAAATAATAAACAAACAATCCCTGCTTCACTATATTCTTTAATTACTATTGCCCCAATAACTGCTATTGTTACTAATAATTCAATACTGATAACTTTATAAGCCAATGATTGAAATGCTTTATAAAAGATTGGCAAACCCGTAAATAATAAACTTAATAAAAAGAAGATATTGGCCATAGCAACATTTATATTTAATTTAGTTAAAATAATTGCACTAACATTTAATAACAAAGACAACAATATCATCACTAAAATATTGTTTTTAAAGAAAGCATTAATCTTTTTATTTAAACTTTTATTTATCAATTTTTCTACACTCCTGACATTCATCCAACATATACAAACTTATCTCTTTCAATAATTCCATGTTTGCCTTATAAATAACATTCTTACCATTTTTATAGCTAATCAATAAACCCGCTTGCTTCAAACTATGAAGATGATGTGACAAAGTAGCTTGCTTACAATCAACAACTCTAAGCAAATCGCAAGCACAAATCTCATCATTATTAATTAATAATTTAATAATTTTTAATCTGTTTGGATCACCTAATGCCTTAAATGCTAAACTAGCCTCTTCTTTTGTCATAACATATATTGATATATATCAATATATTAATTATGTCAATCATATCACTAGAGATGTTGCATTTCCTTTATAATTAAATAGTGAGGTGCATTATGAATTATGATGTAGTAATTATTGGTGCTGGACCTGGTGGTATCTATTCAGCATATGAATTAGTAAAAAAGAATCCTAATTTAAAAATATGTTTATTAGAAAGTGGCAGTGCTTTAGAAAAAAGACATTGTCCAATTGATGGCAAAAATATTAAATCATGTGTAAATTGTAAAACATGTTCAATAATGTCAGGCTTTGGTGGTGCTGGAGCATTTTCTGATGGCAAATATAATATTACTAATGATTTTGGTGGAACATTATATGAATATATAGGATATGATGAAGCATTAGATTTAATGAATTATGTTGATGAAATCAATGTTGAACATGGCGGTAAGAATTGTAAAAAGTATTCTACCGCAGGAACAAAGTTTAAAAAGATATGCATGCAGAATTCTTTAAAACTATTAAACGCTGAAGTAAGACATTTAGGTACCGATGTAAACTACATTGTTCTAGAAAATATATATAAAGAAATAAAAGATATTGTTGATATTCATTTTAATTGTCCAGTAACTGATGTATTAGCTAAAGGTGATAATGATTTTGTTGTTAAAACTAAAGACGATGAATATGAATGCAAGAATTTAATTATATCTGTTGGTAGATCTGGTTCATCATGGATGGAAAAAATATGTAATAAACTTGATATACCAACTCAATCTAATAGAGTTGATTTAGGTGTAAGAGTAGAATTACCTGCAGTAATATTTTCTGATATTACTGATGAATTATATGAATCTAAGATTGTTTACCGTACACCACATTGGGAAGATGATGTTAGAACATTCTGTATGAATCCTCATGGTATTGTTGTTAATGAAAATACTAATGGCATCATTACTGTAAATGGACATTCCTATGAAGGTGATGATATGAAAACAGAGAATACCAACTTTGCCCTTCTAGTATCTAAGAATTTCTCATATCCATTTAAAGATTCAAATGGCTATGGTGAATCAATTGCTAGATTATCTAATATGTTAGGTGGAGGCGTTATTGTTCAAAGATTTGGCGATTTAGAAAGAGGAAGAAGATCTACTCCTGAAAGAATTGCTGAAGGCTTTGTAAGACCAACATTAAATGCCACTCCTGGTGATTTATCATTAGTTCTTCCAAAAAGAATTTTAGACTCTATCATTGATATGATTCATGCTTTAGATAAGATTGCTCCTGGTACAGCTAATGATGATACATTGTTATATGGTGTAGAAGTTAAATTCTATAATATGACAGTTGAAGTAGATAATAACCTACAATCTAATAAATATAAAGGACTCTTCATTATCGGTGATGGTTCTGGTATCACACACTCTTTATCACATGCCTCTGCAAGTGGTGTTTATGTTGCTAGATATATTACTAATACTCTAGATTAATTTTCTTAAACTTAATATAAATAGGAATTAATAAACATTATGGCAAAAACCACAATAAATATAAATCTAGATGAAGATCTTAAAAAAGAAAGTGTTGAATTATTTACTAATTTAGGTATGGATTTAAACACAGCAATTACCATTTTCTTAAAACAAGCAGTTAAAGTTCAAGGATTACCTTTTAATGTTGCAAAAGATAATCCGAATAAAGGCTCTATCGATGCCATGAATGAATATTCCAAAATAAAGAATCATCCTGATAAATATAAACATTACATTTCATTTAATGAAGTTATAGATGAAATATTAAATGATAATTAATAATGTTCTACTTATTTAGGAGACTTAAAAATCGCTTCAAAGAAATTTTTACAATTTTGGCAATTTTTTAGCAATTTACTTATTGACTTGAGTATTCTTATTTAGTAGAATAATAAAGCACGCAAGATATGTGGGCCTGTAGCTCAGTTGGTTAGAGCACACGCTTGATAAGCGTGGGGTCACAAGTTCAAGTCTTGTCAGGCCCACCAAATTGGGGGATTAGCTCAGTTGGGAGAGCACCTGCTTTGCAAGCAGGGGGTCAGGAGTTCGAATCTCCTATCCTCCACCATTTGTAAATTTAAGCCTAATTATAAAGGCTTTTTTCTTTTGTTTGAGAACATTTTGAGAACATATCTCTAATAGTTAATTTTTTTATAAACCCCAATTACTTATGTATATCGAGTAGGAGGAACTAAATAAAGGTTCTTCCTTTATTTTTGTTCCGACCTCT
>CAVCTP010000070.1:0-6527 GCA_963605145.1 Tannerellaceae bacterium | reverse complement strand
GCTTGGGATGCCATGTATGAAAAGGCTAAGGAATTAAATGGTGAATTAATTATAATTGCTATTGGTCCTTTAACTAATATTGCCATTGCAATAGCTAAGCATCCAGATTTTGTGAATTATATTAAAGAAATAAATATTATGGGTGGTTGTGCTGATGGTGGCAATTCTACTCCATGTGCGGAATTTAATATTTATACTGATCCACATGCTGCAGAAAATGTCTTTAAGTCAGGTGTACATGTAAATATGTTTGGTCTAGATGTAACACTTAAAGCATTACTAACAGTTGAACAAGGTAATGAAATTGGTGCTTTAGGAAATAAGGCTGGTGACTTATTTAAGAATTCTACAAGTTTGATGTATCACTTATGTGAAGCACATATTCAACCAGGTCTAGTATTACATGATTGCTGTCCAGTAGTTTATGTTCAATATCCAGAATTATTTAAGGGTGTAGACTGTGGTGTATATGTAGAAACACAGGGAACTATCTCAATGGGTAGAACATGCACTGATATTTGGACTGATTTCAAATATGATGATAGACATTGTACAGTATTTTTAGATGTAGATACTGAAAAATTTGCTAAACTAGTAATGGATATATACAAGAGTTATTAGGAGGATTATATGAAAACTGCTTGGGAAAAATATGAAGGTAATAAAATTGAGCCTATAATGGCTGTTTGTGAAGAATATAAGGATTTCTTAAATTCTTCTAAAACAGAAAGAGAAGCAACTAGTACTTCTATTGAATTAGCTAAAAAGGCTGGTTTTAAGGAATTTAAAAATATTAAGAGTATTAAAGCTGGTGATAAATATTATTTCAATAATAGAGGTAAGTCTTTAGCATTATTTGTAATTGGTAAAAAACCAATTGAAGATGGTTTAAATATCTTAGGTGCTCATATTGATTCACCTAGAGTAGACTTAAAACAAAATCCTTTATATGAAGATAATGGACTAGTATTATTAGATACTCATTACTATGGTGGTATTAAAAAATATCAATGGGTTGCTCATCCTATGGCTCTACATGGTGTTGTATGCAAGAAAGATGGCACTACTGTTAATATCGTAGTTGGTGAAAAAGAAAGTGATCCAGTTATTGGTTTCTCTGATTTATTAATCCACTTAGCAGGTGATCAAATGCAAAAGACTGGTGCTAAGGTAATAGAAGGTGAAGACCTAAATGCTTTAATTGGTTCTATTCCTAAGGCTAGTAAGAAAAAAGAGGAAAAGGATTTAGTTAAACAAAATATCCTTGATATCTTAAAGAAAGAATATGATATTGAAGAAGATGACTTTATTTCTGCTGAACTAGAGATTGTTCCTGCAGGTAAAGCAAGAGACTTAGGTCTAGATAGATCAATGATTATGGGCTATGGTCATGATGATAGAATCTGTGCTTTCACTTCTTTAAAGGCAATTCTAGAAACTAAGAATCCTCAAAGAACTAGTGTTTGTATTTTAACTGATAAGGAAGAAATAGGTTCAGTTGGTTCTACAGGTGCTCATTCAGTTTTCTTTGAAAATTGTGTTGCTGAATTAATTAATAAACAGGAAGCATATAATGATTTAAAACTAAGACATGCTTTAGAAAATTCATATATGTTATCATCTGATGTTTCTGCTGCTTTTGATCCAAACTATCCACAAGTTAATGAAGTTAAAAACTGTGCTTACTTTGGTAAAGGTATTGTTTTCAATAAATATACTGGTTCTAGAGGCAAGTCTGGTTCTAATGATGCACATGCCGAATTTATTGGCAAATTAAGAAAAGTAATGGATGATAATAAGGTAAGTTTCCAAACTGCTGAGTTGGGTAAGGTTGACCAAGGCGGTGGCGGTACTATCGCTTATGTATTAGCTAATTTAAATATGGATGTTATTGATGCTGGTATCGCAGTACAAAATATGCATGCATGTTACGAAACAGCAAGCAAGGTTGATATCTATGAAGCAATTCTTGCTTACAAAGCTTTCTTGAAAGATATGCAATAATGTTTGTAGATTACAATAAATCAATAATGAACTATGTAGCTTCGATTCGAAGCTACTTTGGTTTAAAAAGCTCATATAAAGATGATGAAGACTTTACCAAACTAATAAATGAAAGTAAGCCTAAAAGGATATTTTTGTTGTTGGTTGATGGTATGGGTGCTAATTTAATAAATAATAAACTAGCGAAAGATAGTTTTTTAAGAAAGAATATGACTTATCAAACTACTACCGTATACCCACCAACTACAACAGCTGCTACTACTGCTATTAGAAATGGTAAGTCTCCTAATGAAAATGCATGGCTTGGTTGGATGCAATATTTAAAAGAAATTGATGATGTTATCATTCCTTTTTATGGTATAGGTTTTTATAACAACATCGATTATGATGATTGCATGAATAAATATTTGCCTGTTTCTTCAACTGAAGAAGAGTTAAACAATAGTGGCCATTACGCTACAAAAGTATTTCCTAGTTTTGAAGTAGATGGTTGTGAAGACTTTGATACCATGTGTAATCGTTTAGTTGATTATTCTTATAATAGCCAATATGAATATGTTTATGCTTATTGGGATAAATATGATACCTATATGCATGAATATGGTCCTAGTTCTAAGATATGTGATTCTTATTTATTACATATTAACTATGAAATTGAAAGACTAGCAAATGAATTAAATAAGGATACAATGTTAGTTGTTGTGGCAGATCATGGTCAAATTGATGTTGAAGAGGAGATAAATCTATATCCTAAATATAAGAAATACTTTAGAATTAAACCTGCTCTTGAACCACGTTCTATGGCTTTTTATATCAAATCAGATATGAAAGATGAATTTAAAAGAGTATTTAATGAAGAATTAGGTGATAGATTTAAATTACTTTCTAAGAAAGAAGTTATTGAATCTAAGTTATTTGGTACAACAAAGAATAATAAAAGATTTGAAGAATTTTTAGGTGATTTTATTGCTGTGGCAACAGATAAGAGTATCCTAGCATATAAGAAAAGTTATAAGAAGGCTCATAAGGGTGCCCATGCGGGAACCTTAAAAGATGAGTTAATGATTCCAGTAATAGTAGTAAGCAAATGAAAAAGGGCGTTATATATTTAATAGTATTAATTGTTGCGATGATGGTATTTTTATCTGCGGATAAGTGGATTGATACTAAGAAGAAAAGTTCTAGTAGTTCAACATATTCTATAGATAAAATATTGAATTTTGGATATGAAGAAAAGAAGGCCTATTCAATATTAAATATTCATCCAACTATCTATCTAGCCATAGATGAAAAATATGAATTAGATGCTTATGGTTATAAGCTAAGTTCAAAGGGTATTGTTGAAATTGATGGTAGAACCATTATAGGCAAAAGTGTAGGTAAAACTACTTTAATATCTGATAATTCAATATATGAAGTAGAAGTAACTGATATGATTGTTTATCCACATATTGATCAAGATAAACAAGAGATACCATGTGGCTATTATACGGAAGAGATGAATGATTATCTTGATGCAGTACTAAAAGCTAAGGTAGAAGATAAAGGTTGGGGTACTAGAGCTGGCGCAGTTGAAGCAGCAAGATTCTTATTGTTACAATTTCCTTATAAGTTACATTATTTTGCGGAAAATGGTCGTTTACCATATGTTGATGGTGAGGGTAGATATCATCATTATGGTTTATATTTAAATGTATATAAATACGAAAAAGATGGTATGGAAGGCAAAACCGTTACCGGACCTGCCCCATGGGGATGTTATCTCTATAATACTGTTTCCGGATTCAACCAAACTAATAGTTTAGATTGTTCTGGTTTTGTTACCTGGGCCTTATATAATGGTGGAAGTGATGTAGATGATATTGGTGCTGGCCCTTCTTCTAGTAAATTTGATTGTTCTGATTTAGGTGAAAATCACGCTATTACGAAAGAATCTTTAGACTTATGTAAACCTGGTGACTTATTTGCCGAGGATGGTCATATCGCAATAATGGTAGGTAGAAAAGATGGCATTATCTATATTGCGGAATCTAATGCTTATATTAATGTTAGATGTAAGGGTTGGACATATGAAGAACTAATTAATTCTAATTTCTATGCTTGGGTTGATATGGATGAGTTCTATCAATATAAAGATGGTAAGTTAACTGATTATTGGGAATAATATTAATGAAAAGCAAAACAATAAAAAAGAGTAAACATATAACTACAAAACTACTTATAAGTTTAATTATTTTATTATTGTTATGTATTTCTTTAGGTTTCTATATATTATTTAAAACTGATACAAAAAAAGAAGATGAAATAATAATTGATGATAATCCAACAATAGATGAACAAATAGAAGTAAAGCAAACATTCCCATATTTCTCTAAAGAAGAATTTAATTCTTATAAAGATATAAATGATGATTATATAGGACAAGTAATATTTAAATCAGGTATTATTAATGAACCTGTTGTTTATAGTGAAACTTATGCATATTATCTAAGAAGAAATTTAAAAGAAGAATATTCTATACAAGGAACAATTTATTTAGATGATAGAAATACTTTAGATGATCAAAATCTAATATTATATGGTCACTATACTAGAGAAGAATTTACGGATTATGAAGAATATATACCTGGCGTTAGACCTAGATTTTCTAATTTAGAATTATTATTAGATGAAGATAATTATATTGATAATAAAGAGGTTTATTTATATTTAGAAGATGAAATAAGAACATATGAAATAGTTGGAGTTTATAATTGTCCATTAATACAAGATGAAGAGGGTAACTATTCTTATGTTGAAGATGGTTATGAATACTATATAACAAATTATTCTTTAGATGAATTTAATGAATATAAGAATATAATAGAAAAGGCAATGTTATATGACACAAAACAAGATTATTCTTATGATGATAAATTCTTAACACTTCAAACTTGTGTTGAGGGTAGAAAAGATATCAGAGAAATTGTTTTATGTAAACAGATTAAGGTAGAGAGTATAGAAGATTATGAATAAGAAAACAAAGAATTTAACTTTAGCTTCAATGTGTCTAGCAATAGGTGTAATTTTACCTCAAGCATTTCATGCTGTTGCCAATGCTGGATCAATATTTTTACCAATGCATATTCCTGTATTAGTATGTGGTTTTATATGTGGACCTTTTTATGGCTTTATTGTTGGTTTATTAACACCATTTATTTCGCATATTATTTTCTCAATGCCACCAACAGCCATGTTAGGACAGATGTTAGTTGAGTTATCTACTTATGGTTTATGTACTGGTTTATTAAATAAGATTATTAAAATAAATAATGAATTAATTAAAAATTATGCTGTATTAATATCATCAATGCTTATTGGCAGGATTATATATGGTTTATGTAATGCTTTAATATTTAAAGCAAATAGTTATTCCTTATCAATATGGTTAATGGCAGCATTTGTAACATCACTTCCAGGAATTATTATTCAATTATTAATAATTCCTTTCTTAATTAAATCGTTAAATAAGGTAATTCAAAAGTAATATGGGTAATAGAGTTTGGGTTGAGATAGATACAAAGGCTATCGAACATAATTATGAAGTAATTAAACAAAAAGCAGGTAATGCTAAGATATGTTGCGTTGTTAAGGATAATGCTTATGGCCATGGTGCAGATAAATTATCTTTAATATATGAAAAACTAGGTGCATCTTATTTTGCGGTTAGTAATATAGATGAAGCTATTGCTTTAAGAAATAATGGTATTAAAACACCTATTTTAATTCTTGGTTATACCAATGTTGAAGATGCTTATTTATTAAATAAATATGATATTAGTCAATGTGTTTATTCTTTAATATATGCTAGGCAGTTAAATGAAAAAGGTATAAAGATTAAGTGTCATTTAAAAGTTGATACGGGAATGAATAGATTAGGCTTTAAAGATATTTCAGAAATGAAGCAAGCTTATAATCTTGATAATCTATTATTTGAAGGAATCTTTACGCACTTTGCTTATAGCGAAAACGAAGAATCAACTAGAACTCAATTTCAAATATTTGATAACGCAATAAAAGAATTAGAAAAAGATAATATTACTTTTAAGATAAGACATTGTGCTAACTCCGCAAGTATCTTTAGATATCCTGAATACAATTTAGATATGGTTAGACCAGGAATTGTTTTATATGGCTTAGGAGGATATCCAGAATTAAAACAAGCCTTAACTATGCATTCTATTATTTCTCATATCAAATATATAGAAAAAGGTGAAACGGTTGGTTATAACCGCACTTTTGTTGCGGATAAAAGAATTAAGGTTGCAACTATACCAGTAGGATATGGTGATGGTTTCTTAAGGGTCAATAAAGGTAAAAACACCATCTCTATCAATGACAAAAAGGCAAGAATATTAGGCAATATTTGCATGGATCAAATGATGGTTGATGTTAGTGATATTGATGTTAATCTATTAGATGAAGTAATAATATATGATGATCTAGAAGAATACGCTAGAAACATTAATACTATTTCTTATGAA
>CAVCTP010000069.1:0-6559 GCA_963605145.1 Tannerellaceae bacterium | reverse complement strand
AAAACAGAATTTCTTAATTTATATATTTCATATAATTCTGATGTTGTTAATTCATTAAAGTGTTTTACTATTACTTCCATAAATTGCCTCTTATTTAAATTATATTTTTATTATATCTTTATCATTAATTCCTTTTTTATTTTTACTCGGAGTAAACCGAGTCGGTCTAAACCGAGTAAAATTTTTTATATTTCCGCAATAACTCTGCAAGGTAACCCACTCATTCCAACATAATTTAAAGGATAGGTATTTACGATAAATGTTTCGTTTTTCAGTAGTGATTGTAAATTACAAAGATTCTCAACAACAAATACTCCATTATCTGCACAATGTTGATCTGTTGGTGTGTGTTCTTTACCTCTTCTAACACCGGCAAAATCAATACCAATTATTGATATCTTTTTTTCTAATAGTTTTTCTATTAATTCATTAGATAACTCAGGATGTTCTTTAAAATATCTACTTGTTCCATACGTTGTTTCTTCAATAAAGCCAGTATAAAAGGCTACAAACATATCTCTATCAACTTTATCTAAATCAATATCATCAACATTAATATCTCTATCTTTGATATTACTTACATCAAATACAATACCTTTTCTTTGGGTATATTCTAAAGGAAACTCTTTATTCATAACATCAAAGTGGGTTCCTAAATGGCCTAACATTGTTATCTTTTCATTGCCTTGAGCATCTGTGATCATTTTTGGTGTAACTTTTAATGTAATATCAATTTTCATATTTTCTCCGTTTTTGTTCATTAATATTTAATCATATATAAACAAATAAAAACTAACTATTTCTAGCTAGTTATTATCAATCCATTCTTTTAATTTTTGTTTTGCGCTATCTACATAACTTCCTTGAATTGCGATACCTTTCTTAACAATTGCACCTCTAACAACCTTTTTAATATCGTTTTCAGTATTTGATAAACCACTTCCTTCATGAGTACAGAAGGGATATATCTTTTTGTTACTAAAATCAAAACTTTCTAAGAAGGTATAAACTGCCATAGGCATGGTTCCCCAATAATTAGGATAGCCTAGGTATATTTCATCATAATTATCTATATTTTTAGGAAGTGAAACTAATTCTGGCCTAGCGTTTTCTTGTTTATCTTTTTTAGCTTGATTAATGCATGTATTGTAATCTTTAGCATAAGGAATCTTTTGTTCGATTTTGAATAAATCTGCGTTTGTTAAATCAGCAATCATTCTTGCTGCCTTTTCGGTATTTCCTATTTTGATATATTGCATAGTTCCATCAAAATAATTTTCATCTGCTCTTGAATAAAACGCTACTAACTTTGCCATTATTCTTCCTCGCTTAACTTTTTATATTCTTCATCTGTAACAGGTTCGCACCACTCTGTGTGGCAATCGCTACCAGGTATCTCCATAGCAATATGAGAAAACCAGCTATCACTCTTAGCACCATGCCAATGTTTTACATTTGCAGGAATTGTTATAACGCTTCCTTCTTGTAGACTAACAGCATCTTTTCCTTCTTCTTGATACCATCCTTCACCAGCTATACAAATTAATAGTTGTCCACCACCACTAGATGCATGATGGATATGCCAATTATTTCTACATCCTGGCTCAAATGTAACATTAGCCGCAAATAAACCACACTTTGAATCGGTTAAGGGATTTAGGTAAGAGTTACCAATAAAATATTTGGCATAAGCACTATTCTCTTTACCTATTCCAAACATATTATGTTTTTCAAATTCTTCTTTATTTAGATATTTCATATGACCTCCTATTTAATAACTTTATATTTAATCCAAACTGCACCACTTTCAAATGATTCAACATTTTCTAGTTTTAATGGTGTTACATGTTTATCCATTGGTAGACCATCAAATACAGCAGCCATATCACCTCTACCATCAATACCAGCACCAATTAGGATACTAACTTCATCAAGAAGTCCTTCAGCCAAGAATCCTGCATTAATATGTCCACCACCAACTACAATCATTCTTTCAACATTAAATTCTTTATATAGAACTTCTACAGCTCTTTTTAAATCTACATGTTCTTTACCACTTACAATCCAAGAGATATGTCTTTCATTTAGATAATTTAAATATTCTTTACTAACAAGTCTAGAAGTAATAATAAGTAAAGGTGTTTCTTCATTTTCTTGATTGTTCCAAAGAAGTGTTCCATGAGTATCTATAACAACTTCATATCCTTTTGCATCAATTGCTTTATTAAAAGCTTCTTTATTTAATGGTGTTGTTGTATTACTTTTAAATTTTCCTGGTAAAGCCACCTCAAGTTCAGCAGTTACTCTACCACTTACATGTGTTGGAGCATTAAATGAATACAATGTTTTGTAGTATTCATCGCCAGGAAGCTGCTCCGTCATAGCACAATCAATTCTTCCATCAACTGCCATCATCATATGACAAATAATATAAGGTCTATTCATCAGTTCCTCCTTGAAACATATTTTTTATATAATTTAATCATAATATCTAAACCTAAGTTTAGGTCAAGGAGGGCATATGTATACAATTGGACAAGTATCAAAAATGTTTAATCTACCTATTTCTACACTTCGTTATTATGATAATCAAGGACTCTTTCCAAGAATGAAAAGAGAATCTGGTATTCGTAAATTTAGTGATAATGAAATTGAAACTTTAAGAGTTATTGAATGTTTAAAGAAGTCTGGTTTAGAGATTAAAGACATTAAACAATTTATGGATTGGTGTATAGAAGGTCCTTCTACTTATAAGAATCGTTATGATTTGATTCAAAAACAAAAAGAACGTGTTGAAAATGAAATTCTTAGATTAGAGAAAACCTTAGATATGCTTAAATATAAATCTTGGTATTATACAAAAGCTATGGAAGATGGTAATGAAGATAATGTTAGAAAATTAACTCCTGATGGCTTACCTGAAGATATCCGCATAGCTTATAAGAATGCTCATGAATGATTATTTATTTTATGATCTACAAATACTCCAAAATATCCAACAACAAAATAGGCAATTGATAATAAAACAATATTAATTAATACTACCTTGATTCCAAGAGTATCTACATCTAAAAAAGGATAAGGATATTTACCTTCACCACTTATAAACTCAGCAGCAAACATTGAAATAATTACATAAATAATAGGAAAGCTTGCGGAAAATAGGGGCATTAATTTTGTAGTTTGTCCTTTGATATCAAATAATAACCAATCTAAGAAGGTTGCGATTGGTACAACATAATGAAGCAATACTAAACCTGCCTTAACAATATCATCCATTTCATCAAATAATCCTTTCAACATAAAATGGGCAACCAAACCCGTAAGCATAATTGACATTGTTATTAGGAATTTAAAATATTTAAACTTAATAGAATTTATTGCACTATTAGGATTTCTAATTTCTGATACAACATAAGTAAAGTAGAAGATTGCTACAGCAAGATTACTTAAGGTTGTAAACATACGAAAACTGATTAATGAAAAGTTATTTGTACCTATTTCACATTGAAGTAGGATACCTGATATTGCTGAAACAAGAATTAAACTTTTATATATGATTGATATCTTTCTGTCTTTAATCATTTTTCTCCTATATTATCTACTCACACAATAATTTTAGCTTTTTTAGATATTTGTTAAAAATTATTGATTCATAAAAGAACAATATCAATAATATTTGATATTGTTCCGGTTTTTTAATGACATTATTCCGATATTTATTTGACATTATTCCGATTACAAAGTATATTGAACTTGTAAATTGGAGGATAATACAATGACTGATATGATTTCAATACATGATGCATCACTTCTTTGGAATATAAGCGAACGTAGAATTACAACTCTATGCAAAAGCGGAAAAATTGTAGGTGCTGAAAAACACGGCAATCGTTGGATGATTCCTAATAATGCTCAAAAACCAGTCGATGGAAGAATAAAAACAGGCGCATATCAAAGAAAATCAAACACATTAAGAAAACTTCCTCTTCCTATTGGAGTTTCAAATTTTTGTGATGCTTGTGATAATTATTACTATATAGATAAGACTTTGTTAATAAAAGATTTCTTGGATGAGCGAGCAAAAGTTTCATTATTTACACGTCCTCGTCGTTTTGGTAAAACCTTAAACATGGATATGCTTCGTACATTCTTTGAAAAAAGTGATAAAGATACTTCTATCTATTTCAAAGATAAAAAGATATGGAGTTGTGGACAAAATTATCGTGATTATCAAGGAAAGTTTCCTGTAATCTTTTTAACATTTAAAGATATAAAGTTTAATTCTTGGGACGAAACCTTTATAGCTATGCGAGATATATTTGCTAAGGAAGTTCAACGCCATAAAGAATTACAAACTAGTGATAAATTAGATGAATATAATAAAAAGATTTATGAAAAACTCGCTAGTGGAGAAGTTAGTGAAGTGGAACTAAGCTCCGTTCTTCTTGATTTTTCAAAGATGCTTTATATGCATCATGATGTTGCACCTATTATCATCATAGATGAATATGATACACCAATACAGCAAGGACATGTTAAAGGTTATTATGACAAAGTAATTTCTTTTATGCGTAATTTATTTTCTAATGGTTTTAAAGATAATCCTTATTTATCCTTTGGCTTTTTAACAGGAATCTTAAGAGTCGCAAAAGAAAGTATTTTTAGTGGAATGAATAATCTTACTGTTAATTCTGTTTTAGATAACAAATATAGTTCTTACTTTGGTTTTACTAGTGATGAAGTTAAAGAAATCGCAAATTATTATGGTGTTAGCGATAAATATGATGAAATTTGTTCATGGTATGATGGTTACCGATTTGGCAAAACCGAGATATTTAATCCTTGGTCAGTAGTTAACTACTTCAGTAATGAATGTGAACCAAGGCCATATTGGGTATCAACTGGCAGCAATGACATTATCTCTGAAGTACTTAAAGAAGCAGATGAAGAAATATACAGACGTCTTACTTCGTTATTAAATGGTGAATCTTTTACAACTTTTATTGATACTGGAGTAATATATCCACAAATTAAAAATAATCCTTCAACTATTTATAGTTTTCTATTAGTAACTGGTTATTTAAAGGCAATAAAAACAACACCATCTTTTAGTGGCGACTTTATGTGCGAAGTTTCATTACCTAATAAAGAAATTTCTTTAGTTTATAATAAAGAAATTTTAAGACAATTTGAAAATATGATTCCTCAATCTAATGCTATTGCCATTCAAGAAGCCATCTTTTCAGGTGATAATTTAAGATTAAAGACACAAATTGAAAAACTCCTAGCCCAATCAGCAAGCCACTTTGATACTATTGGAGAAAACTTCTATCATGGCTTCATGCTTGGCCTTTGTGCATTACTTGGCGGTACCTTCGTAACATCAAATCGTGAATCAGGGGATGGACGTTATGATATTCAATTAAAACCTACTAGAAAAGATCTTCCAGGTATTCTAATTGAACTTAAGTCTGAGAAAAATTGTGATGAAACAAAATTAAAACAATTATCTAAAACTGCTTTAAAACAAATATGTGATAAAAATTATGATACTGAAATGAAGAATGCCGGAATAGAGACAATCTATAAATATGGTGTTGCATTCAGTGGAAAGAAAGTTGAAGTAAGTGTAGGTTAAATACATCAAAAATCACAATTATGAGTAAATGGAGTAAATTATGGATGTAATAGCACTTGGTGAAATATTAATCGACTTTTCTGAAATAGATACAAATAGCGAAGGCTATCCAACATTAGCTGCAAACCCTGGAGGTGCGCCCGCTAACTTTCTTACACCTATTGCTAAATATGGTCTAAAAGCAGCAATGATAGGCAAGGTTGGAAATGATGCATTTGGTAAATTATTAGTTAATACTTTAAAGAAAAATCATATTGATACTAAAAATGTAATCGTTGATGATAGTGTATTTACTACATTAGCCTTTGTTACTAATGATGCGAGTGGTGAAAGAGATTTTTCTTTTGCAAGAAAACCTGGAGCAGATACCAAACTTAAATATGAAGAAATAGATTTATCACTAATTGATAAATCAAAGGTATTCCACTTTGGTACCTTATCTTTAACAAATAAGCCTTCTAAAGATACAACTAAAAAGATAGTTAATTACGCAAAAAAGAAAAACAAACTTATTAGTTTTGATCCAAACCTTAGAAAACCATTGTGGAATAATTTAGAGGATGCCAAGAAAGCTATGATTTATGGTTTAAATAATGCTGATATAGTAAAGATTTCTGATGAAGAAGTAGAATTCTTATTTAATATCAAAGATAAAGATGCAAGTTCTTTTCTACTAAACAAATTTAAAAATATTAAATTACTTTATGTAACTTGCGGAAGCAAAGGGGTTTATTATGCTACAAGAAAACATTCTGGGTTTGTTAAAGCACTAAATAATATCAAAGTAATTGATACAACTGGTGCAGGTGATATCTTTGGTGGTAGTGCTATGTATAAATTCCTTAAGTTAAATAAAGATATTAATGGTTTAACAAATGAAGACCTTGTCGATATTGTAAAGTTTGCAACTATCTCAGC
>CAVCTP010000068.1:0-6587 GCA_963605145.1 Tannerellaceae bacterium | reverse complement strand
CTCACTTGATAGTAATAAGGCGGCTCAGCAATACTGGTATATACTGTATTCCAATGTGGGAACCAGATTCTACCTGATGCATGAGTTGTTTCACCATATACATTAGTAGTAGATAAATCAACTCCATCTCCTGTTAGTAGTCCTCCTTCTCCACCTCCAACAGTAAATGTTACATAAACAGTATTACCATCATAAGTTCCATTAATTGAAGAAATACCACCATCAACATATTTAGTAAATTGACTAGAATAGTCATAAGCATCTTGCATAGTTCCAGTAGATTTTTCTAAGTTACTAGAAGCAATATAACCTTTAGTATCTCCACCTAATACATAAGGATAAGTACCTTTAACTACATATATTGTTTCTACTGTTTCAGGTTGTTCTAGTTCTGTGTAAGGATCATAATCTTCATAAGATGCATGATCTATTAATTCATCTAATATTAAATCAACAATCTTAGATTTAGTATTTTGTTGGTATTCATAATTAGTAAAGTAGGCACCTTCTTGTAACTCGTCATAACCTGTCCAACAAGAGATAGTATATCTATTTGTCTGCATAACAAGCCACGAGTCTTTTGTAGCACTAACTGGTATTCCATAATCTACTCCAGCATCAGCCCAGTCCGTAGTACCAGTTTTACCATATAAAGGATAATCTTTCTTACAATACCACATTAAAGAAGAATAAGGACCTGACATATTATATTCTTCTAAATATGACATCATCCAAGCAGTTTCTTTAGATAGTTTACTTAATCCTGTTGTGTCAGCTACATAATCGTCTCTTCCGTCAACATACTTAATATAGTTAATAGTATGAGGTTTTATATAATAACCACCATTGATAAACATAGCATGAGCTGCAGCTAACTGTAATGGTGTAACAGTACATCTATTTCCGCCTATAGCAAATTGTAAGTCAAAGTCTTCATATTCAAAGTCAAAGCCTATTGAGTTTAAATAATCAATAACCTTTTCTTCTCCTATCTCATCTACTACCGCAGCTAGAGTTTGTACAGCTGGAGTATTTTGCGATCTAGCTAGAGCTTCTGCCATAGTCATATCACCAATATATTGATGATCAAAGTTAGATATTAAGACATTACCATCATATAAGTAATATGGTTGATCTGTTATAGTATGAGCGGTAGACCAACCTAGATACTCTAAAGCTAAAGCATAATCAACAATTGGTTTAAAGGAAGAACCAGGATTTAAATAAGCACTAGTTGCCCTATTAAATTGTCTAGCACTATCTCTTTCTCCTCGACCACCTCCTAGCGCTTCTATAGCGCCTGTTTGATTATCAAGTAAGACAATAGCTGATTGACATAACTCATTAGGAAATTCCATGACACTTTCATCATTTTGAATATCATAGACTAATTCTTGCATATAAGGATTCATATTAGTGTAGATATCCATACCTACATCATAGGCTGATTCACCAGTTACTTCTTCTACTTCATCTAATACAGCATCAATATACCATTGATATTTATCATTTGTTTCATAGAAGTTATCACTTACTCCTGATAACATATCTTCTATTCTTATAGATTTAGCTAGGTCTGCTTCAGCTTGCGAAATATATCCATGATATACCATTAAATCTAATACTTCATTTCTTCTACTTGTAGCATTTTCTAGATAATTAGAATCAGGAGATAAATAGATAGAATCATATTTATATAAATCATTATAGGGATTATAAGTATTAGGAGAATTAATAATACCAGCTAGAAAGGCTGATTCAGATAGATTAAGATTTTCAGCTGATTTACCAAAATAATATTGCGCAGCTTTTTCTACACCTCTAATATTATTTCCATAATTAACTTTATTAATATACCAAGCAATGATATCTTGTTTACTTACATCATCTAGAGATTCCAGTTTAATAGATAATACTATCTCTTGCATCTTTCTTTTTATACCTGATAAACCCTCACGTGCAGCAATAGTAGAGTTTTCATCATCATCTATTGAGAAGTAAGAATTCTTAATTAGTTGCATAGTTATAGTAGAACCACCAGAAGATATCTCTCCCCCAGCTTTTACATAATCTATTAGGGCTTTAGTAAATCTAGGGATATCAAAACCAAAGTGTTCAAAGTATCTTGAGTCTTCTATAGATAAGAAAGCATCTATTAAACAATTTGGCATCTTTTCATAATCAATGTTTTTTCTTAGATACATTCCTATCTCCATTATCTTATTACCTTCATTATCATAGATTGTTGAAGAATCAGGAGAAACTAAATCAGATACATTTAAAGTAGGAATATTATCACATAGTTTATAGGCAAAGATACCAGCAGCGATAGCACCTAAAATACAAAATACTAATATAACTGATACAATAGTAGCCATTATTTTAGTAGATTTTTTTGCTTTTGGTCTATCACTAATTTTCTTTTCTTTTTCTTTTGATTCTTTTTTAAATAACTTATTATATTTATCTTTAAATCTTATTTTCTTTTCAATCTTTTCTTCATCAACTAATAGTGGTTCTTCATTGATTGTCATTTCTTCTTGATTGTTATTTTCGTCATTAGTTGTTTCATCAATTTGGATTGGACCATCTATTTCGTTATTCATATCAACATTAAAAGAATCGTTATTTATTTGCTTGTTTTCTTCTTGATTTTTGTTATTTAAATCAATGTTTTTATCGTTTTTTTCTTCATTCATAGCATTTATAATTATACAATATTACCCTTATAAATGATAAGATAGAGGGTATGAAGAACACAGCGTTAAAGTCCTTACAAGAGGCAATAAGTAAAAACAATATTGATATTTATTACATGAACACATCTGACTATCATATGTCAGAATATGTTCCAGATTATTTCAAAACTATCCGTTATTTTTCAGGTTTTAGTGGATCTCTAGCTACATTATTAGTAAGTAAAGATGATGCCCATATCTTTGTTGATGGTCGTTATCATACTCAAGCTGATAATGAATGTTTGAAGAATGATGTTATCGTTGAAAAATTAGGTACTAATGGATGTTTAGACCCAATTGAATTTATCTTAAAGAATTATAAGAATAAAGTTGTTGGACTAGATGGCAAACGTACTTCTATATCTTTTGTCAAGAGCCTATTAAAACATAGAATTCAAATTAAGAGTATTGATATTTATTCTGATTTAATTGAAAATAGAGCACCTTTATATAAAGGTAAAATAGAAGAATTACCTTTAAAATATACGGGTTTATCTAGAAAAGATAAACTAGATTTAATTAAATATTGTCTGGGTAATAAATGTCATATTGTTAATAACCTAGAATCGATTGCTTATATTTTAAATTTAAGAAGTAAAGATATTGTTTGTACACCAGTTTTTTTAGCTTATTTAGTTGTTTTAAATAAAGAAGTATATTTATTTACTGATATTGATAGATTTGATAGTGAGACTTTAGATAGTTTATATGAAGATGGAATAGTAATTAGACCATATGATTCATATTATGAGTTTTTAGATTTAATTAAGAAACAAACTATTTTAATTGATGAAAATAAAGTTAATTATGAAACATATGTTCATATCAATAAACATGGTAATAGAATTCATCATATGCGTTCATTGATTGAAGATATGAAGGCAATTAAGAATGAGACTGAACAAATTAATTTAAGAAAAGCACATATTTATGAAGGTGTTGCTATAGTAAGATTCTTGATGTGGTTAGATGAGGTAGATAAGACTACTATCACCGAATATGATGCTTTAAAGAAGGTTAATGAAATTAGATTAGCTTATAAGGCTATTGATTTAAGTTTTAATTCTATTGTTGCTTATAATGAAAATGCTGCTATGATGCATTATTCACCAAGTGAAAATAATACGACAACTTTAAAAAATGAAGGGGCTTTATTATTTGATATTGGTTGTCATTATCTAGAAGGAACAACTGATACTACTAGAACTGTTGCTTTAGGTGAAGTAAGTGATGAGTTTAAGATGTATTTTACTTTAGTATTAAAATCAATGTTTAATTTAAGTGAATTACATTTCTTAAAAGGAATGTGTGGTAATCAAATTGATATTGTTGCCCGTAAAGATTTATGGGCAATTGGTGTAGATTATCGTTGTGGTACAGGACATGGTGTTGGTTATCGCTTATCAGTACATGAATTCCCACCAAATATCCGTTATACAACAAATGAAACTAGTAGTGTAGAACTAAAACCAGGTATGGTATTCTCTGATGAACCAGGAGTATATTTTGAGAATAAGTTTGGTATAAGATGTGAAAACAATCTTTTATGTAAGGTTGTTGAAAATAATGAATATGGTGAATTTTTAGGTTTTGAAACTTTAACTATGGTTCCATTTGATTTACGTCTAATTGATAAGAAGTATTTAGATGAAAAGACAATCAATGCTTTAAATAATTATCATCAAAAAGTTTATGATAACTTATCACCATATCTAGATGAAAAGGAAAAGGCTTATTTAAGAAAGCTAACTAGAAAGATATGAAGATAATTGGTTGGAATGTTAATGGTCTAAGAGCTTTGATGTCTAAGGGGTATCTAATTCCTTTTATGAATAAGGAAGATCCTGATATCATGGCTTTTCAAGAGACAAAGATGCAAGAAGATCAATTTAACTTTAACTTTGATGGTTATTATCGTTATATGAATTGTGCTGAAAGAAAAGGTTATTCGGGAACAATGGTATTAAGTAAGAAGAAACCTATTTCAGTTATATATGATATAGAAGGTGAAAACCATCCAAAAGAGGGAAGAGTAATAACCTTAGAATATGAGGATTTCTATTTTGTTTGTGCTTATGTGCCTAATTCAAAAGATGGTTTATTAAGAATTGATTATCGAATGCATTTTGAAGATGATTTAAGAAAACATCTAATGAATTTAGATAAGCAAAAACCTGTTATCTATACTGGTGACTTAAATGTTGCCCATAATGAAATAGATTTAAAAAATCCTGATGAAAATCATTTCTCTGCTGGTTTCTCTGACCAAGAAAGAGATAAGTTTACCAAACTTCTAGAAAGTGGCTTTAAAGATAGCTTTAGGCAACTTTATCCAAACACTATTAAATATTCTTGGTGGTCATATCGTACAAGGGCAAGAGAAAGAAATGCTGGTTGGCGTATTGATTACTTTGTGGTATCAGATAGATTAATGGATAAGGTTAAAGATAGTATTATTTATGATGAAGTAATGGGTAGTGATCATTGCCCAGTAGGTTTAATTATTTAGGGGGAAATATGGAAGTAAAACAATTTATTGAAAGCAATCTTGAAAATATGAAACAAGATTTAGGGAAATTAGTATCTTTTAATTCTACTTTTAATGATGATGTAAAACCTTTTGGTTCTACTAATAGAAAGATATTAGATACTGCAATTGAACTAATGAATGAAAAAGGTTTAAAGACAAAGAATTTAGATTACTATTGTGGTTATGGCGAAATAGGTAAAGGTAAAAAGTTAATTGGTATCTTAGCGCATCTAGACATCGTGCCAGCAGGAGAAGGTTGGGATACTAATCCTTTTGAAATGACAGAAAAGGATGGCTATCTATATGGTAGAGGTGTATCAGATGATAAGGGTGCTGCTGTTGCTTCAATGTATGCTTTAAAATATTTGATACAAGAAAATTATCAATTCAAGAAAAGAGTTAGATTAATTTTAGGTTGTAATGAAGAAACAGGTTCAGCATGTATAAAACATTATGTTAAAACTGATGAAATGATTGATTGTGGTTTCACACCAGATGGTGGTTTCCCTGGTATATATGCGGAAAAGGGTATGGTTTCTGGTAAGATTGTGGGCCATAATTCAAAGATTATCTCGATCGTTGGTGGCGAAGCAAGTAATGTTGTATGTAAGAAGGCAAAATGTTCAGTTCCTTCAAATAGTTTTAATGAAGATAAATTTAAAGAATATTTAAATTCTAAGAATATTAAATTTGAAATTAATAATGCTGATGTATGTAACATTGTTGTCTATGGTGTTGCTGCTCACGCAAGTACACCTGATTTAGGTATAAATGCTTTAAGTTATTTATTTGAAGCTTTATATCATGCCGACTTCAATGATTCATTTGTTGATTACTTCCATAAGAACTTTGCTTTAACTAATCATGGTGAATTATTAGGTTACTTAGATCTTAAAGATGATGTAAGTGATACTTCTATTAACTTTGGTATGGCAAGTGTTATTAATGGTGATGTTTGTGTTTCTCTAGATATGAGATTCCCAGTTAAGACTAATAGTGATAAATGTTATTCATTACTTGAAAAAACAAAAGATGATAACAATGAATTTGTTTTAGGTGGCAAGGTTGAACCATTATATTTTGATATCAATATGCCTATGATTAAAGCATTAAAGAAAGCCTATGTTGATGTTACAGGTGACAAAACTAGTGAAATGGAAGCAATAGGTGGAGGAACTTACGCTAAGTCAATTAAAAACTGTATTGCCTTTGGTTGCGAGTTTATGGGTGAAGATAATCATATTCATGACGCCAATGAAAAGTTAAATATTGAAAGCTTCAAAAAACAAGTTGAAATATATATTGAAGCAATCAAGAAT